>CAKUKJ010000016.1 GCA_934662525.1 uncultured Coriobacteriales bacterium
GTCGTCGGTGGTGCAGCTGGGACTCATCAAGCGCGACCGCATCTTCACGGTGAGCGTGCTTCTGCCCGACCGCCCCGGCGAGCTCGAGCGCGTGGCGCACGTCATCGCGCAACACAGGGGCAACGTCATCCGCCTGGACCACAACCAGTTCGTGACAGCGAACCGCAGCGCCGCCGTGGAGCTTCGCGTGACCATTGAGGCTTTCGGCACGGAGCACAAGCATGAGATCGTGGAGGCGCTTGAAGAGGCCGGGTTCCGCCCGAAGCTTGTGAACGCCCACCTGTAAAGGCGCATGTTGCAGGCCTGCTATGGGGGTTTCGCACATCCTGCTGAAGGGGTGAGGTGGATTGTAGGGTCATCTCACCCCGATGAGGGATATGCTACAAACTGATGAGTGGCCTACCCGCAACCTCATGAACATTGCTTAGACAGTATCAGCCCAAACAGGTGAGATACATGATTGTGGAGAGCCCTTCACATGCAATTTGCCTGGTAGATTGGCATTTTTGACATATAGCCCCCAGTGGGTGGCGCGCAAGAGCGCGGGTTGGGGCATTATTCAACTCGTCGAACGGAGCAGGCGCAAGCGAAAGCGACGGCGCAAGCGACGTTAAGACACATAAAGAGCCCTCTCTTCTGCCGACTCGAGCGACCCCCTTGCGCTTGGACGTCTGGCATTCCCCTTGAGCGGCGGACCCAGCAGCGGTACTTCCCCCTTGACCGCGTGCACAAAGGGTCCGCCGCATTTTTAGTTTGTAGCGGAACCTCGTCCGCCGCGTTCCGCAGGGCCTCACGTACATCTAGTACGCCACGGCCCTGCGCGCCTTGCGGACGAGAACCCGCACTTTAGTGGGCGGAACCTCGTCCGCCGCGTTCCATCCGTTACAGGCGGGTTCTGATGCGCAAGGCGCACGGAGCCGATGTGTACTGGAGTACATGAGGCTCCGCGCAACGCGGCGCATCAGGTTCCGCAGCATCACTTCCGGCCGCGTTCGACGAGGTCGAGGAGCTCGGATTTGGTATGCACGCCGATCTTCACGTAGACGTGGCGGATGTGGGACTTGGCGGTGTTGAACGAGACGCCCAGGTCATCGGCGATGAAGGCGATCGTGCGGCCTTTGGCAAGCAGGAACAGCACCTCGGTCTCGCGCTGCGACAGGCCGAACCGCGAGGCGATGTCGAGGCAGGAGCGTGTCCAGGTGCCCGCGCGGTCTTGCCCGCAGGCATGAGGCTCGCCCTCTGCGGCCTGCACGGCGCCAGGGGCCTCTCTTGACGTCTGCATGCCCTCGCTGCCGTCCAGGTTGCACCGTGCCGCCTCGGCGCAATCCTCACGCGAGCCTTGCGCCGCGCGCTCTCCCACCATGCGCAGCACCATGCCCACCGCACGGTCGTTGAACACGAGCATCGAGACCACGAGCAAGGCAAGCACCATCACGCACGAGACGACGAACAGCATGGTGAAGTCGAGCGCCTGATGCGCCGCCAGCTGGGAGCCAAGCAGCCAGCCGGCCGTGGTCCCCAGGGCGGAGGCGCCGCGCCCGAGACCGAACGCACGCACCGCAGGCATGCCCGTGACGTAGGCTACGTGGGCAAAGAGGCACCACATGATCATGACGAAGCACGCATAGGCAATGCCGATGACCACCCCGGCCACCTGCCCCGCAGTGTCGAGCAGGGGCATGATGAGGATGCCCACCGACGTCAGGATGATGACGGGATAGTACAGGCGGCTCACATCGAAATCGTTGCCGCGGGTTCCCACCAGGGCATAGAGCAGGATGGCCACGAGTGCCATGCCGAACGCGACGAAGCCCCCGCGGTCGTCGAGGGCGCTCACCGCCTCGGTAAGCGTGGAAAAGCCGCGCGTAACGCCCACGACGATCGAAAAGACGGCGATTGCGAACACAAGGCGCAGGAAAAAGCCTCGGGGAAGCAGGTGGTCGCGCGCCTCGAGCGGGTCCTCGACGGGAGAGTCGCCCGCAGGCGTCATGGTGCAGAGCGTGGCCCCGAGGGGAAGCAGCGCCATGACGACGAGCCCCAAGGCCCCAGGCAGGCCGCGAACGAGAAAATACATAAGCGCCGCGAGGATAAACGAGGCGGCGGCGTTCATCGTGGCGGGTCGCGACGGCACGGACGCATACTCCATGCCCATGCGCAGGCACACCCAGGCCGTTCCCAAACCGGTGCACACGCAGGAAAGCAAGAAAAGCGCGTCAGTCGCCCCGTTGACCGCAAGGAGCCTCACACCGACGGTCGCGATGCCGGCAAGGACGCCCGCCAAAAGAAGCGCCGGCTTGCTTTGCGTGAGACGGCCTGAAACCGACGGGAAGATCGCGGAAAGGACAAGCGTGAGGCCAAGCGCCGTGGTGGAGGCCAAATACATGGCAAAGGTGGTGTCGGCGCTTGAGGCATTGGGGGCATCGAGAAGCGTCGTGCTGTCGTAGCAGAGCCAAATCCACGCGTAGTACAGCCCGAACCCCATAAAGCGAAGCGAGGGCCATTGCTCGTCCAAGTCAAGCAACAGACGCGCCAGGGCGGAGGGCCCGCGAAGGACGACGTCGTCTTGCATGCGGCCCTCTTCGATGCGGCTTCTTGTTGGCTTGCCCATATACCGCGCTCCCCCTGCGGCCGCGCAGACGCACGGAACCGTCTCTCTCCCAAAAACACCAAAAGGCCCCGCCATGTGGCGGAACCTTTTGAAATCCTAACACATGCGACCGGCGGGGTATGGGGAGGCAGCACGTTAGATGGCACTCGTTGGCGCCAGGCGACGCCAGCAGCGCCGCGCGGGGTCACACGAGGTCGCGCGCAAAACCCTACGCCGCCCGCACAACCTCGGCGAGGCCCTCGAGCTGATCCGCCTCCTCCGCGAGGAACGCCCGGGCAAGCTGGGCCATACCGCGGTAGTAGTCGGTCTTGCAGTGGCGCTCGATATCGGCGATGAACGCCGGGAGCCAGTTGGCAAGGTGCTGGGCGTAGAACTCGCGCTGCACGCGCACCAGGCGGGCGAACTCCGCCTCGTCGCCGGTCTCGAGGGCTTGGCCGGCCCGCTCGACGAGCTTGGCCATAAACTGCATCTCGAAGCCGATATGGTCCTCGGGCGTGGTGTTCTCCTCGGGCAGGTCGAGCCCCTCTGACCGGTAGAACGAGAGGGCCCCGTCGCGGGCGTCCTGCATGAGCAGGTGCTCCTCGCTCGTATAGACGCTCTCGTAGGGCGGGGCCATGAGCTTGTCGTAGTTGCCTGCACCCAGGAACGTGTGCGCGTAGTCCACGGCAATCTGCTGGCGGGTACCCGTGTCGCGATGGCGCAGGTACTCCGTGATGAGGGCGTAGCCCTTGCCGAAGGCGTCGTCGCCCGTGGGGAAAGCCGTGGCGGCCATCGTCTCGATCTGCTCGGATGTAGGCTCCCACAGGAAGACGCCCGCCAGGAAGCGGTAAAAGCCGGCACGGTCGGCGCCAGAAGTGATGATGTCGTCTTTTGTCTGCTGGTCCATGCCGGCTTCTCCTTGTTTCGTCGCTACCTGGTTGGGAAGCGCTGTGGCGAGGCGCGCAAAAGCTCGCGGCCACAGCGCTTCTCGTGCTTAGTAGGTGTCCTCCTGCCAGGCGTTCTCGCCGTGCATGGAGGTGATGATGTACTTCGTGAGCGGTGCGTTGCCGTTGTCGGGCAGGGTGTGGATCTGATCCTCCGAGTACTTGGCGAGCTCCTTGGAGACGTCGGACTCGGGGTCGTCGAGGTCGCCGTAGAAGCGCGCGCCCGACGCGCAGCTCTTGACGCAGGCGGGCAGCTCGCCCTTGGCGGTGAGGTCGTGGCACAGGTTGCACTTCTCGACCGTGCCCGTGTCCTCGTTGTAGCAGCGCTGGCCGTAGGGGCAGGCCGTCATGCAGGCCTGGCAGCCGATGCACTGCTCGGCGTCGACCAGGATGACGCCCGTCTCGTCGTCGCGGTAGGTAGCGCCGGTGGGACAGACCTCCAGGCAGGGGGCGTTCTCGCACTCCTGGCACATGGTGGGCAGCGGGTAGCGCACCATGTCGGGGTACTCGCCCACGGGGCCCACGATCTTCACCTGGTTCCAGGCGAGGCCCAGCGCCACGTTGTTTTGCATCTTGCAGGCCATCTGGCAGGCATAGCAGCCAGAGCAGCGGTCAATGTTGACGACTATGCAGTTACGCGCCATAGTCGAACACCTCCTCGGTGGGGTCGGAAGGCTCGGGCATCCACACGGCGAACTGCTTGGGGTCGGTCCAGATCTGATCGCAGATCTCGTCGGTAGACGGGCTCACCTTGACGGTGAAGCCGCGCAGCGTGTAGGTGCCGTACTCGGGGTTGTAGGGCGGGTCGTTCTTGGTGAGGACGTTGATGTTGAACGCCTTGTAGGCCTGGGCCGGGTCGTCGGAGTCAAGCAGCTCGGGCGCCCAGAAGCGCTCCTGGTACACGACGCCCTTGGCGATGGCCGTGGTGACCTTGGCCTTGCCGTGCGTCTTACCGCGGCGGCTCTCGATGTCGACCCACTCGCCGTCGGTGATGCCGTAGGTCTCAGCGTCGTCGGGGTGGATCCAGCACTCGGGCACGGGGTAGATCTCACGCAGGTAGGGAATGTTGCGCAGCGTGCCATGGTGGTACATCGGCAAGCGGCCCTCGGTGAGCACGAGCGGGTACTCGGTGTCGGTCAGCGGGCTCTCGGCCGGCTCCTCGTAGTAGCACAGGGGCTCGTACTCCACGCTGGCAGGCTCGACCACGAGGTTTGCCTCCTCGGTGGAGTGCGCCCAGGGGAAGCCCGTGCGGCCCAGGATGATGTTGGACTCGCAGTAGACCTCGAGCTTCTTGGAAGGCGTGCCGAAGCCCTTGGGCTTGCCGGTCTCCTCGTCCTCGTTGAGATAGACGCCGTAAGTGCGGTACTCCTCGGGGGTGCACCAGGTGATGACGCCCTCCTTGCAGGCCTCTTCCCAGGTCATGTCGAGCTTGTTGAGGTGCTGGAGCTGCTTTTCGTACTCGTTCTTGTAGAACGGGGTGGTCATGCAGGCGTCGGCGTCGAAGGCGCGGGCGGCGTCGGCGTTGCCGAGCTCGGCGCACTTCTGCACGATCTGCGTCCAGATGATGCCCTCTTCCACGGTCTCGAAGAGGTGCGTGCAGGCCTGGCGCATGACGATGGTGTTGAGCTGCGGGATGGTGAGGTTGGTCTCAAGCCACTCGGTGCAGGGCAGCAGCATGTCGGCGCACAGCACGGAGAACGCCGTGGGGTACATGTAGATGTGCAGCACGAAGTCCAGGTTGGGCACGACCTCGTCCAGGCAGCTGGAGTTGCCCAGAACCACGTGCTTGTTGCCCGAGCGCTCGATCCACATGTGAATCTGGTAGGGGTCGCCGTCCTTCATGGCCTTGAAGACGTCGGGAATGAAGGCCATGTCCCAGCACATGAGGCCCTTGTGCTCCACGTAGCCGCAGCGCTTCATGACCTTCTCGGTGGAAAGCAGGCGCGGCGTGTTGCCGAGCTGGTCCTTGCAGGGGGCGTTCTTGAAGCGCTGGAGCATCGTGCCGGGCTTCTCGACATTGCCCATGAGGAACTCGAGGTTGAGGGCGGCAAGCGCGCACTGCTGAGACTGGGCGTACTGGTCGATGGCAACGCCCTGCATGATGCCCGACTGTCCCTCGGGGTCGGTGTAGATCTCGAGCGCCTTCTCGATCTGGTCGGCGTCGAGCCAGCAGATCTCGGCGGCCTTGTCGAGCGTGAACTCCTCCACAGACTCGGCGAGCAGCTGGCCGCCCGTCTTGCAGCTCATGCCGTTGACCTCGTACTCGCCGAAGAGCGCAGGCACGACGCCCTCGTTCATGGGGTAGTCGACGACGACGGGCTCGTTCTTCTCGGAATCCCACACGACGTAATCGGTGTCGGAGCCCTCCAGGCCCGCCTCGGTGGCCTTGAGCGTGAGGCGCGTCTCGGGGTTGATGAGATAGGGCATGTTGGTCCAGGTGCGGCAGAACTCGGCGTCGTACTTCTCGTTGTCGAGAATCCACTTGGTCCAGGCCATGAGCAGCGCGGCGTCGGTGCCGGGACGGATGGGGAGCCACACGTCGGCCTTGGCGGCGTCCATCGTGAAGCGCGGGTCGATGACGACCGTCTTGAGGCCCTGCGGGCGGTTGCGCAGCTCGGCGAGGGCGCGGCCGCCGGTGGCGACGGAGGAGTTGGACGGGTCGGTACCCCACAGCACCAGGCTCGTGACGGCGGAGTCGGTGTAGTAGTAGTCCCAGCCGTTGGAGTCGGAGAACGACAGGTTGTTGGGCTTGCCGCCGCCGTAGGCCAGAAGCGAGGCACCCATGCGGGGCAGGTAGCACTGGGCACAGCCCGGCTCCCAGACGTTGGGGGTGTTGATGGCCTCGCCGAAGCGCTTGACGTTGGAGAAGTGCGGGTTGCCGCCGCCGCCCGTGGAGACGGAGATGGCCTCGGAGCCGTACTTGTCGGAGACCTCGTTGATGCGGGTGGCGATGTCGGTGAGGGCCTCGTCCCAGGAGATGCGCTCCCAGTCGTTGCCGCCGCGCTCGCCCACACGGCGCATGGGGTACTTGTTGCGGTTGGGGTGATAGAGCGCCTGGATGCCGGCCATGCCCTTGGCGCACACGCCGCCCTGGCTCATCGGGCTCTCGGGGTTGCCCTCGATGCGGATGACGCGGCCGTTCTTGACGTGGGCAAGCACCGCGCAGCTGGCGATGCAGGCACGACAAGACGTCTTGATAATCTGCTCCTCGTCGGCCTCGTCGGCACGGGCGGGGTCGGCCTTGACCAGGTCGCCGGACACGCCCATCCCCAGGGCGGCAACGGCGCCGAGCGCGGCTGCGCACTTGGTGAACGTGCGGCGCGACATCGTGGTCTTCTCCATCGTGACCTCCTTCTCGTTCATGCTTAGCGTCCTTCCTCTCTCGTATGACGCCCTGACGGGCAGGGCGTGTTCAACGCGCAAGACGCGCGATTGAAACCAGGTTGCGGCGCACCGCAGGTGCAGGCCGGGCTGAGCCGGGCTAGACGGGGCTACGCGGCAAGCGCGGCCACGATGCGCCGGCCGTCTTCCGTGGTGTGCCAGGCGTCGCCCCAAGCGATGGCGCCCAAATGCTCGAGCTTGGAGATGAAATAGCCGGCGTAAACCCGCTTTGGCGTGGTGAGCGCGGGGTTGCCGGCGAGGGCGGCCTCGACCTCCTTGAGGCTCGCGCCGTCGTCGGCGCAGGCGTCAAGGACGATGAGGTACGCGTCAAGATAGCCTTCGGGCTCGGATGCGAGGAGGCGCTCGAAGCGTGCGACGCTGTCGTACTCGGCGAGGACGGCCCGGCCCTCGGGGGTGGTGCGCAGGAGGTAGTCGATGGGCTGAGAGGCGCTTGCGGTGGGCGAGGTGCCTGGTGCAAGCGGGGTGGCCGGCGGGGCGGCCTCGGCCCCAGGCTCGGCTTGGGGCGCAGGCGCACTTTCTGCCGCAGGGCTCGACGGAAGCGAGCCGCCTTCGGCCTCAGGCTCGTCTGCGCCTGCGGGATCAACGTCAATGCGCTCGATCCCACCGTCTTGCATCAAGAAGCCCAGCAGCGTGTGAGGCGTCTGGTTTGAGATGTCAAACGCCGGCGCGGCAATCAAACCTTCTTCAACCTCGCGATACGGGCGAGTCTCGCCCGCGCAGGCCTTGAGGCACGCGAGATATGCGAGTGTGTTGGCGTGGTTGGCGGCAAGGCGGGCGCGCAGGGCATCCAGCGTCTCCTCGGGGGTGCGGGCGGGAGAGGAGGTCTCCCCGTGGGATGCGTCGGGCTGCGCGTCCTCGGCGCGATCGAACTCAGCCGGCTGTACCGTATTGTTTTGGCCCCTCATCTTGCGGCTCCCCTCCCCGGCATGCATGGGTCCTCGTCTGCCGTGCCCAGCCGCCGCCTGCACCAGGCGCACGGCTTGTGCACCAGGCGCCTCGTATGCTTGCTGAATTGGAATATATGGACGCACGCCCAATCGCACAGCAACAAAAGTTGGCGAATTGCCCCGTGGCTCCCATGTTCACCAACTATTGCTGCAACCTCACCAATAGTTGGTGATTTGTGTATAAACATCCTGGTAAACGCCTTGTTTTGGCATTCAATTTGCAGACAGCCATAAAGGCGACGCATGTTTTGCCCGTGCATCCATAAGGAAACCACCTTCTCGGCACGGCATGCGCACACGGCAGGCATAACCTGAAAGGTTGCTGACTATATGACAAGAAGAAAAGAAGAGGTGCACATTGGCGTTACTCGGACTCTCACGCAAACAGACGCTCACGCTCGTGGTGATGATTTTCGGCACGTTCATCGCCGTGCTCAACCAGACGCTCGTCACCCCCGCGCTGCCTTCCATCATGCACGACACGGGGGTCAACGCCAGCACGGCGCAGTGGCTCACCACCGGCTTCACGCTCGTGAACGCCATCATGATCCCCATCACGGCGTTCCTCATCGACCGGTTCTCCATGCGCAACCTGTTCCTCGTTGCCATGGCCGTGTTCACCGCAGGCTCGGCCCTTGCCGGCTGGGGCCCCAACTTCCCCGTCATCCTCGCCGGTCGCCTCATCCAGGCTGCCGGCGAAGGTGTCATGATGCCGCTCGTGATGACCGAGCTCATGCTCATGTTCCCCGTGGAGAAGCGCGGCACGGCCATGGGTCTGTACGGCCTCGTCATCGGCTTCGCCCCGGCGCTGGGACCCACGGCCGCCGGCCTCATCATCGACAACGCCACCTGGCACGACCTCTTCTTCATCGTGACGGGCCTGGGCATCGTCATCCTCGCGTTCTCCGCAATCGTGCTGGAGCACGGCGCAGGCACGCGCAAGGACGCAACGCTCGACGTCCCCAGCGTCGTGACCTCCACGCTGGGCTTCGGCGGCCTGCTGTATGGTCTCTCGGTCATCGGCTCCGACGGCGTGAGCGCAGGCGTCGCGGTGGGCGTCGTCGCGCTCGTGTGCTTCTTCCGCCGCCAGCTCAAGATGGACAAGCCCATGCTGCAGGTGCGGGTGCTGGCCAACCGCAAGTTCCTCATCGCCACCATCATCGGCATGGTGGTGCAGGGCGCCCTCATGGCCGCCGGCATTCTTGTGCCCATCTACCTGCAGTCGCTGCGCGGCATCTCGGCCACGACCTCCGGCCTGGTGCTGTTGCCCGGCGCTATCGTGATGGCCCTCATGGGCCTTGTGGCCGGCAGGCTCTTCGACAAGCGCGGCCCGCGCATGTTGAGCCTCATCGGCACCGGCGCGCTCACCGTCACCACGTTCGGCTTCGCGCTGCTCGGCGACTCCACGCCCATCGCGTGGATCTGCGCGCTGTACACCGTGCGTCTGTTCTCTCTGTCGCTCGTGAACATGCCCATCAACACCTGGGGCATGAACGCGCTCGACAACCGCCTCATGAACCACGGCACTTCCGTGAGCAACACGTTCCGCCAGGTGGCAGGCTCGCTGGGCACCGCCATCATCGTGAGCGTGTCCACCGCCGTGACCAACGCCTCCACGAACATGGACAGCGTGCACGCAGGCATCCACGGCACGAACATGGCCTTCGTGGTGGCCGGCTGCATGTGCCTCGCGGCCTTCATCCTCACGCTTCTCTTTGTGAAGGACAAGCCCGGCGAGAACGCGGCGGCAGACCCCACGGGCGAGCGCCGCGGCATCCTGGAGTCCATCATGCGCCGCGAGGTGTACTCGCTGCCCGCCGACGCCACCGTGCTCGACGCGCTGCGCCTGTTCGTGGACAAGGGCATCTCCGCCGCGCCGCTGGTGGACGCGAACGGCCGGGCGCTGGGCTTCGTGTCCGACGGCGACGTGATGCGCTTCCTCTCCAAGCGCACCGCCACCGTGGTGGACCCCATCGTCATGATGAGCCAGACCATCAGCAAGACCAAGGACGGCGAGGGCTTCAACGAGGTGCTCGACGCCCTGGTGAAGCTGCCCGCCAAGGAGATCGGCACGAAGGGCATCATCGGCGTGGACATCCATGCCGACCTGCCCGAGGTGTGCCGCGTGCTGGGCGAGAACCACCTCAAGAAGGTGGCCGTGCTCGACGAGGGCCAGGTCGTGGGCGTCATCAACCGCTCCGACATCGTGCAGTGCGCCATGGCGCGCTACGTGGAGAGGGCCGAGTAAGGCCTGGCTCCCACGGGTGCCCAGGGTTACCCCTGTGCTCAGACAGTTCCCAAAAGAAAAGGCCCGCGAGGGCCTTTTCTTTTGGGAAAACTGCGCCAGGGGCAACCCTGGGCGCCTTGCGCGACGGACTTGCGGGTCGGGCGGATGCGAGGAAGGGCGGCGTGGGCGGGACGGGGCGCCTCGGCAGGATTGCTTATACGCCCGCTATCTCACGTTCAATCTCCTCGCGATGCATGCACAGGTATCGTGCCATTTTGGGGATGGTGAAGCGCACCTTGCCCCAGGCAGTGGATTCGATGAGATTCGCCTTGATGAGGCGATCGCGATACGGGGCCACTTCGGAGGCTGATTTACCCATACGCTCAGAGATGGAGCGCGTGGGAACCGCAGCGTCGCCATCCTCCGACATGGCAAGCAGGTAACGCACCTGCATGGGCGGCAGATGGTGCAGCGCCGGCTCGATAACGGTCTCATCGAAACGACTTTGAGCGAGCTTGATTCCCTCGCGGGCATCCGTCTCGTCGAGGGTCCCGGGATGGCGACGCGCGGCCTTTTGCCAGCTGTAATAGCCCACAAGCTGCACTATAAAGGGATAGCCGGCGCTGGCGTCAGCTAGAAGATTGATCACCGAGCGCATCACGGAAACGCCCAACTCGGAGAATGTGTCGTCGAGAGAATCGGCGATCTCGTAGGCATTCAAAGGCCCGAGAGTAAACGGCACGGCGCGACGCAGAAAGGTCAGAGACTCGCTGTTTACCACGCCATCAACCATAGAGTGAAGGCCGGCAAAGACAAACGCGATGTCCAGATCTTCGCGGATAAGATGCTGAACTGCAACGGCAATGGCACGAATTTCATCAATGGAGGCGTCCTGAACCTCGTCAAGCGTAATGAGCAGCCCATTGCTTTGTTGTGCCGCCTTGCTCATCGTATCACGAAGTGAGACTGCACTTTTGGCCAGCTCCATGGAACCAAGCTTGATTCCCAATGCCTGAGGCTCTAACGTAGTGCGAGCCTCATATCGAGGTTCAAGACAATGAAGGATACGACCGACGAACTCCTCGCTGGCCGTCTCGGCCACGACCTTCCAGCCCCTTGCTTTTGCTATGGCGGCGAGTTCGTTGAGCATGACCGTCTTGCCCATGCCTCGCATGCCCGTGAGGCGAATGAGCCTGCCTGGCGCACCGGGCCCATTGTCCAGCCCGTCAGTAAACTCGGCAATCACCTCATCACGGCCAATGAGTTCGGGAGGGTTCTTCCCCGCCGTTGGCTTGAACGGATTAGGTTTCTGTGACATGTCGGCCCCTCTCACTTCCAGGCACATAACAACGGAATCTAATTTATAACTTTTTTAACAGAATATAACAAGCAAAACAGAAGATGTCATCGGAAACAGGCCGACTGCGCCGGAAGTGAGCTCGCCATGGCCGGCCGGAAGACCGAAAACCGCGATTACCGCGCGCATGAGCCTCCTTTGCACGGTCTTCCCAAACGGGAATGTTCGATGAGGAATTCCATGCATCTTCCCGTTTGGGAAGATGCATACCCATATACGTGATATCTTCCCATTTGGTAAGAGATTCCGCTCTACGGCGCCGTCAGCAAGACGCCGCGGCGTTTGGAGGCGTGCGATGTCCGAAGGGGAGTTCCCGGTTTTCGCGGTGCCGCGCAAACCGCGCAACACAGACGGGAAGCTGCGCGACGCCGCAGACCTGGGCGCGGCGATACGCAGGCGCCGCCGCGAGCTCGGCCTCACGCAGGTGCAGGTCGCGGAAGGCTGCCGCTGCTCTCCGCGTTTCGTGGGCGACCTCGAGCGCGGCGTGGCTGGGGGCAACATCAAACAGGTGATTCGCGTCTGCCGCGAGCTCGGCATGGACCTGTACATCAAGCCGAGAGGATAGGGCATGCGTATTGACGTCTACCGCGACACCGCCGGCGGCAAAGAACCGGTCGGCCACATAGAGTTCGGGCGCGGCGAGGCGGGGGCTTTCTCATACGACCCGACCTACGTGGCCAAGGCCAGGGCGGCGGGAGCGCTCGGCATCTCGGAGGCCCTCCCGGTGGACGACCGCCCATATTCGGCGGAGGAGTTCGGCCCGTTCTTTCGGGGGCTGCTCCCCGAGGGCTCGGTGTACGGCAACCTTGCCCAGATGTACCAGGTTCCGCGCAGCGACTACCTGTCCATCATCGGGCAGCTGGGCTGCGAGAGCATCGGGGCCCTCACGTTCGTCGCGCAGGGAGTAGACCCAAGCGAGTACGAGCCGCGCCTAGAGCCCCTCTCAGACGATGAACTGCCTCCCGTTTCTTGGACACGAGAAATGAATTTAATCGTCGAATGAGGTCTGGAGCGGTTGTAGGACCGTGTCATCCAGTCTATGCAGGCCGTCTTGGCCCCCTCCCGCGTCTCATGTGTCTCGTCAATAGCTTTTGAGCCCCCACGACAAATCAAATCGCTCCGATAGATTTAAGGGTTTCGACAAGAGCGAGTTTGTCCTTATTGGACAACATTCCCATCCGTCGGTATATCGATGAGTCCGGAATGTCGATGGCTTGAGAGCAGCGGACACAAGACGGCTTTAGCAAACCCGCCGACTCCCAATCAAGAAGCGCCAGCTCACCAGGCGAATCCAACCTCGGCGCATGACTCGTGACCTTTGCCATCACCGCCCGTAAACGCCTGTCGTCATATGAAAGGCAGACTGCGGGACAAACCTTTGACCTCGACGGGTCGTCAAGAAACAAAAATCTGACAAGCCAGATCTCAAACGGCTCAGGCGAAGGCGTCATAGACCTCATCCTCCGGGTCGTCCCAATCGGCGGGCACAACGGCAGCGCCGCCGACCGTCTCCGCCCTATACACGGGAAAGTCATCGCGCAAGCGAATCTCGATGTCTTCGGGACGCGCGAGGATGACGCGACCATGTTCCTCCATGAAGAGCACCGTGTCGCCACTACCGATGCCCATGAGGGACCTCACCGCCGCCGGGACGGTCAGCTGTCCCTTTGAGGTGACCTTCGCTGTTTCGAGCAACGTCGACATTGTGGCTCTCCCTTCAATAGATTCCTTACTTTCCTTACTTTTAGGAATAATAGCACACAGTGAAAAATGCTCACCAGCTTTTTGTGCGAGGACGACGGCACACGGTACTCGATGGATAAGGTCATACAGATGGCCTTGAGCGCGCAATGAGCTTCAGAGTCGCGTGGTCAAAAGCCGCAACGAAGCGGCTTCTTGACGTCCCCAACAAGCAGTGCCTGTCCCATGGCGAAACACTCGATGTCGATCCTTTGCAACTAATTTAGAGGGCATTTGTTACATAAATTGCGATGAATACCCCTTAACTCGGCCATGATGGCCCCGACGGCAAACACAGAGAAGGGACGCGAAGGGGCTTTTCAAGCACGAGGGCCTTGATGCCAAAGTACGGCCGGGCAACCAGCGCCATAAACAGGCATTTACGAAGCAGCTATCTTACCGGCCTCATAGAGACCGACGCGAACAGCCTGTATGTCGAATTCGCTCAATTCCCCAACAAGCAGCGCATCCTCAACATCCACAAGGTCGACTTCGATCGTTTTCGAGCATCGGACCGTCGATTGCTTTGAAAGCCCGGCTTCCTGCCAGTCGCGCAGACGAACCTCGCCAGGGTACTCGGGCCGCGGCCCGTGACCGGTTACCTTGGCCAAGACAACAAGCGCGCATGCGTTGTCCACCGCCGCAACAACAACCGGGCGCTCCTTGTACGTCCCAGGGCAGTCCTCATATTCGAAAGGAAGGCGACGGATTTGGAACGGTTCGACCACCTCACTCGTCGTCATCGTCGTTCCAGTCTGCCGGGAAAACAAGCCGGCCGTCCACCTTCTTCGCTTTGGGAGACGCGCCCGGCACAATTGTCGGACCGGTGCAATCCGCGCTTGCATACAGCGAGAAGGGGACTCGCTTCTGAATCACAAGCTGGCGAAGCGCGAGGTTGAGGTAGGAGTTGATGCTCAGCCCCATGGACTCAAGCAACGGTGCGACCTCAGCACGCGTCCGCTCGTCATAGCGAATCGTTGTCGTAGGCATAATCCCTCCGCTTAGCTTGCCAGACTTACAGAAATGAATTGATTATGCAGCCGAAACGAAGCCAAGTCAATCACTCAGGCGAAGGCATCGCAGGCTTTTGCCTACTCAGCGTGGGACGTGGCCATGGGCCGCGAAGTTGCTAAAACCGCGAATGTCGTTCCATGGGTAGCCAGGGTATTCGCCCATGACGTCATCGGACAGGTGCAGGGCACCCTCAGCACTACGATACACTGGGCTCATGCCGCCTCATACACCATCACTTGGTCGGCGGGCAGGCAGTCGCGAAATGCGGGCCGCATCGAGCCGATGGGGCTGGTGACCAGCTGGGCCGGTCGGCCGATGAGTGACTCTAGCTCCCGGGAAACCTCGTAGAGCTCGACGTAGCCGACGGAAGGGCCGCAAACGAGACGCAGGTCGACATCGCTCGAGTCCGTCTGCTCGCCCCGCGCGCATGAGCCGAACAGCCAGGCCTGCGAGATGTCATGGCCCTTCAGCACCACGCGCGTGGCGTCGGCAATCAAATCGATCTTGCCTATGCAGGTACCTCCCCCGCTCGTCAATCAGCTTGTTGGTCAGCGTAGCATACGACTGGAAAGCATAATCACGGCAAACATGTCTTGCTCTTCTTGACCTCCCTCACCAGGAGGTCGATTGCAGCCTGCATGGGGTCCCAGAGCGCAACCCCGTCGATACCGCCGGGGCCAACCAGGAGCGGCAGCTCTGTACATCCGAGGATGACATCCGCCTTGCCCAGCCCGCAAACAAACGCAGCGAAGTCGGCCATGACCTCGGCTGTCACCTGGTTTTGCTTGACAGCCTCAATGAAGTCGCGCAGGCGAGCCTGGATAACCTCATCGGCAGGCTCCACCTCAATCCCGCGCGCGCCAAAACGGTCCTGGTAGATTCCCGAGGCTATTGTGCCCTCGGAGGCGAGCAGGAAGGCGCCGTTGACGCCCCGCGCTGCGGCGTCGCAGGCAAGCAGGTCAATCATATCTACGA
>CAKUKJ010000017.1 GCA_934662525.1 uncultured Coriobacteriales bacterium
GAAGTGGCTGTTCGACGGCGGCCCGCCCAGCGACCCGACCGGCGCGGCGCCGAAAGGGTCGCCCGTGGCCTATGCGAAGCTGGCGGCGAAGGGCGCGGGCTCGCCCGACGAGGCGATGACCGAGGACGAGGAGGAGGCGGGCTACGTCCTCACGTGCCAGATGACGCCGTCGTCGGACTGCATCATCCGGATCCCCGCCACGTCGGACGTCGCGAAGACGAGCATCTCGACTTTCGCCGGGGAGCTGGCCTCCAACGAACGGCTCTCCGACACCGCGCTCGCGTTCTCCATCAGGCTGGACGACCGGTCGTCGCTGGCGTTCCTGCCCGGCCAGTACGTCAACGTCACCGTCCCAGGCACGGACCAGGCGCGCTCGTTCTCGTTCAGCTCCGGGCCGGGCGAGGACGACGCCGCCTTCCTCATCCGGAACACCACGCACGGCGTGCTGACCACGTACCTGCGGGACCGGGCGAAGATCGGCGACAAGTTCTCGTTCAACGGCCCGCTGGGCAGCTTCTACCTCCGCAAGATCGAGCGCCCGGTGCTCTTCCTGGCAGGCGGCACCGGCCTCGCGCCGTTCTTGTCGATGCTGCACAAGATCGAGCAGGAGGGTGGGAGCGAGCACCCGATCCACCTGATCTTCGGCGTCACCAACGACGCCGACCTGGTCGAGGTCGAGAAGATGGAGGGGTTCGCCCAGCGTCTGCCCAACTTCACCTTCACCACGGTGGTGGCGGCGGAGGAGAGCAGTCACCCGCACAAGGGCTTCGTCACCCACCACATGAAGCCCGAGCACCTGAACGACGGCTTCGTCGACATCTACCTGTGCGGCCCGCCGCCGATGGTGGACGCGGTGCGCGCCTGGCTCGGCGAACACGGC
This sequence comes from uncultured Coriobacteriales bacterium, assembly GCA_934662525.1. Taxonomy (GTDB): domain Bacteria; phylum Actinomycetota; class Coriobacteriia; order Coriobacteriales; family UMGS124; genus UMGS124. The sequence goes on from CAKUKJ010000017.1 coordinate 881, forward strand.
GTCACGCCGGCCAACTTCTATTACGAGAAGTTCTCGCCCAGCGGCGTGGTGACCGCGATCGGCGAGGACCACCGGCGAGCGGCGGCGTGAGGCGGCCATGAGGACCTTCTCAGGCCGCTTCGCCGGCAAGACCGCCGTGGTGGGCATGTGCACCTCGGGCAGCTTCAACGTGCTGGGCAACGACGGGCGCTGCTCCATCATCGGTCGCGAGATTGGGTTCGACAACGTTGCAGCGGGTGCGGCGGCCGAACAGGGCGGTAACGGCGAGCATGGCGGCAAGGGCGAAGGCCAGGGGTCTGGAGAGCACCAAGGTCAGGGCGGCAAGCCCGAGGGCACGGGCTCCAGCGACCGCGGACAGGCGCAGGCCGAGGGCCAGGGCGGCTCGGGCGAGGCCGTGGCAGCCGTGACCGCGACACACGGCAACGAGGCGTCGTTTGAGACCATCGTGAGCCTCGACCCCGACTACATCTTCGTCATGGACCGCGATGCCGCCATCGGCACCGAGGGCGCCCAGCTTGCCCGCGAGATCATGGACAACGAGCTGGTGCAGTCCATGCGCGCCTACCAGGACGACCACATCGTCTACCTGGAGCACCCCAACGTGTGGTACACCGCCGAGGGCGGCATCACCGCACTCGACTACATGCTCGCCGACCTCGAGCAAGGGCTTGGTTTGAGCGAGTAAAACGCCCAATCACAATGCAAGCCGCCTCCCATTCTCAGGTATCGGGAGTGGGAGGCGGCAATAGGGATTTCGGCACCCTCAAGGCATCGAGCTTCGTCACGTGTCCAAACTTTGCCCCCCGCGTCGGTGCTCCGGAATTGACCGTGCCGTAAAGCCAGCGGACAGCACGAAACCCAATCGGCATCAGTGCGAAACCCGGCCGCATGCAAACTGCCGCGAACACGACCGAAACACGTTACCTGGGCGAATCCGGTCAGACAAAGAGGGGAAGCACGGGGGACGTAGCATTTCCAGCCGTCAATCGGAACACACCGAGAGGAGTTCACCATGACTGTTGGAAATCACCCCGCCCAGCTCCACGCCCCGTCGTCTGCGCTGCCCATCACCCGTCGTGCCTTTGTCTCTGCGGGCGCAACGCTGACAGGCACCGGGCTGCTGACAGGCTCGCTCCTTGGGGGCGCGAAGGCCGTATTTGCCCAAGAGGCCCCTGCGGCTTCGAACGCCCTCACCCTTGCCGTCGTGGACTTCCAACCCGCCTGGGGCGATGTTTCCACAAACGTCGAGTCGATGAAGGACCTTGTGGCCGAGGCCGTCGGCCAGGGCGCGCAGCTCATCCTCTTCCCCGAAATGTGTGTCACGGGCTATGTGTCCAGCGACGATGAGGCCGACGACGACTCGCGCATGTGCATAGAGGCTGCCGAGGGCCCCGACGGCGCGACCGCCGCAGAGTTTGCCCAGCTTGCGGCCGACAACGGCATCTGGATCGTCTACGGCGGCACCGAGCCGGTCGAAGGCGACGACGCCCATGCCTACAACTCGGCATTCGTCTGCTCCCCTGAGGGCACCGTGCAGACGTACCGCAAAATCCACCCCGTCGAGGGCGCATGGTGCACCCCTGGCGAAGAGCCCCTCGTGCTCGACACCGAATGGGGCAAGGTCGGCGTGGACATCTGCTACGACACCTATGCCATACCCGAGCTCGAGCGCACCTACGCCGCCCAAGGATGCCGACTGCTGCTGAACCCCACGGCAACCTCTCGCGGCTTCGATGCCGAGGCCGGCGACACGACACTTTGGCAGTGGTACTTCGACTCACGCATCAAGAACATCGCCATACGAGACCAGATTTTCGTGGCAAGCGCGAACCTTGCAGGCTACGACGGCTCACACTTCACATTCCCCGGCGGCAGTTGCGCTTGGGGCCCCACGGGTTCCGACGGCACGGATTCATTCGCCGCGCGCGTGGTAGGCGAGGCCGCCTCGGACCATCCCGAGGCCCGGGTGTTCGTGGGCACAATCGACCTGTCGCTGGCCACCGCGACCGACATTCTCGCTGCCGACAACTTCAAGCCTGAGCTGTACGCAGACTGGTATGGGGAACTCGCCGATGCAGGCGAGGACGCCCTTGTGGCCGCGCCCGACGAGACTACCGTCATCGTGTCCACCGTCAATTTCACGCCCACCTTCAGCGACAAAGAGGCGAACTTCCAGAGCATGGCGGCATATGTCGACGAGGCCGCAAAGGCGGGCACGAACATCCTCGTGTTTCCCGAAATGGCCCTCACAGGCTATGCCTGGTGCTCTGAGGAAGGAGCGACAAACGGGCAAACGGTCGTGGACGTCGCCGAGCCCGTCGACGGCAAGTATGCGCTCAAGCTCGCCGAACTTGCAAAGCAAAACGAGATGTACATCGTTTTCGGCACATCCGAGCCGATAGAGGGTGACGATGCGCATGCCTATAACTCCGCCTACGTCTGCACGCCGGATGGCGAGGTTGCGACATACCGCAAGATTGCACCGGTCGAAGGGCCATGGTGTACGGCAGGCAGCGAGCCCCTCATCGTGGAGACGCCCTGGGGCGCGATGGGCCTGTCCATCTGCAAGGACACCTACGCATACCCCGAGCTCGCCCGCTACTACATGGCCAAAGGCTGCGTTTTCCTGATAAACCCCACCGCGCGCACCGGCACCGCCGCAGGCTGGGCCGAGCTGTATGAGAACAGCCTGGAAAACCTGGCCGACCAGGACAAGATGATCGTCGTGTCCGCCGACCTGTGCGGCCCCGACGCGTCCGCCCCCGAGAAGCAGGCCGGCTGGGACCCCTACACGGGCGCCTCGGTGGTGAGCGCGCCCCTGGCAAACGGCGAGGGCGGCTCCTACGTCCGCACCTGGGGCAGCTACGCCTCCGACCCCGAGGCATGCGGCCTCGTCACCGCCGAAATCGACTACGCCGACCTGTGGCTCGGCCAAGGCGGCGCCATCGTCGGCTTTAACCCGGCTCTCTACGCCCAGCTGTACAGCGAGGCGGCAGGGGAACTGGGGAAGTAGGGCGGCCGACAGCACCTGTCGATGACCGGGGTCAGATGACGCCCGCCTTCAGATTGAAGGCCCAAGCTGCCTTTGGCCAATGCGGCACCAATGGCACCGAAAATTGCGCCGGCCCGCCCATCAGTTCATGGGCGGGCCGGCGTAATCCATACGCCCTTACTGCGACGGCTGCATCGGTTGAGGTCCATCGGCACTCCAAAAGGCGAGTCGGGCGCCCATTTGCTTAGCAATAAAACGTAAGTTCATCCGTCACGAAAAACTCGCGCCATTTTGCGCAGATCAAGAAAAACTGGGCCGAAACCACGTCCAGTATTTCGTTGAGAGCCGCTGCTGGAATCTTGCTGTCATTATTCGCGACAATGCAGCCTCCCTCGCTGGTCAGCCAAAGCTTCGTCGCATGCGGAGACGGAACTCCTTTGCATACGTGCACATGTACCGGCTCGTTTCCTTCGTTCGACCAAAAGAAGACACGGTATCCGGAGAAGCTGAAGAGACTAGGCAACCCTCAGCCCTCCGTTGGCAGCATAGCGATACAAAAGGTGGGCGTTGCTGTGGAGGAACTCCTCGAACATTTGTCTTTCAGAGTCGGAAAAGTTTCCTTCCCAGTCCGTCCATGCATATGATGGAAGTTCGCAACGAGCAGAATCGAATCCGTTCTCCGTGGGCCGCTCAAAATGCACGAACACCTTGTCTATTCCACCATCATGAATAATTTGAGAGTGCGCAACTTCAGTGCCGTCGCCCAATGTCATATAGGGATACATCATTGAAATCATCCTCCCCGCACACGCAAAATCAACTGCTGGCATTATAGTCGAACGTGCACCGACTCTTCGCGCCCGTTTGATCGGCGCAGACAAAGGCCCATTCGAAAGGAAACCAGTACGCGTCACGTCCGCTTCGCCGCGCTTCTCCAGAGCCCCCTAAGCCCCAATGCCCCGATGGGGATGACGCACGCTCCGTCCAGGCGACGGCATACGGCCGGCAACCGCGTAGAGCGCTCGCCATTGGTCTCTCCCATCAGGTAAAACCGTTTTTGCGAACAGCCTCGCACCGTAAAAACAAATCTCTCTGTTAGACCACCGTTGACATAAGTTGTCCGCCCCTCCGGGTAGGGTGTCCCCGTCACTCAACAGGCGACGGAACGGGGTTTGGACTGCTCAAGGACGTGCTTGACCAGCTGGGGTCGCTGACCTTGGAGGAGAAGAGGGTGTGTTTTGCAACTTCAATTTTTAGGCTTGGGGGTGGTACCGTTTTTCCGTACCCGGAGCCTACACCGCAAGGACACGGCGGACTTCGTGATGGCCAGCGGCAGGACGATCAAGCAGTGCGCGGCCGACCTCGGCGTCAACGACAAGACGCTCTCCAACTGGGTCGCCGACCGCAAGCGCGAGCTGGGCGTCGAGGGGACGGCGAGGCTGAAGCCGGCGGGGCCCAAGGCCGACCCCGAGCTCGCGGCCGCGCGGCGCCGCATGCGCGGAACCCTCCGGCGCCTATGCAAAGGGCTCTGGATTTTATTCTCCCGGGCCCTTGACAGAACTATAGGAACGCCCCCGCGTCAATCAACCGTCGGCGGTATTGGCCCACCAGGGCAGACGACCTCCAGGTGTCTGGCCAAATCGGATGTCACCGACCCATCGTCTTCGGCAACGGCGTGAGGCTGTGAGCCAAGGCGCGCAGCTCATCCTGTTCCCCGAGATGTGCGTCACGGGCTATGTGTCCAGCGACGACGAGACCGACGACGACTCGCGCATGTGCATAGAGGCGGCCGAGGGCCCCGACGCCCATGCCTACAACTCGGCATTCGTCTGCACTTGGGGCAGCTATGCCTCCGACCCCGAGGCGATCGACCTCGTCACCGCCGAGATTGACTACTCAGACCTGTGACTCGGCCGAGGCAGCGCCATCTTCAACTTCAATATCAGCCTCTACGCCCGGCTGTACGGCGGGGTGGCGGAGGAGTTGGGGAAGTAGGGCGGCCAATCGTCGCCTACCACCGCACCCGGCCTCGTTTGCTTCCGCAAAACCAGGGTTCTCCAGCCATGTGCCCCGCCCCAGGATGACACTAGACCGCAAGGCCGTCGTGAAAACCGGCAACCAATAAAGACAGTCATACAGAAACTGCTGGTAAACAGCCTATTACATATAAATGGCCTTGCCGGTTCGCAACTCCATGCAGACAGATGCCTTCAAGAGCGTGTCATCGATGGCTGGAGAACCCCGAAAACGCGGAAGCATCTCGTAATTTTCTTGCGATGCCGCATCATGCACCCCCGAAGGCGAGGCGCCCGACCCCCGACGATTCACCGGAATCGGGCACCATTGTTCTTGGGTTGAAGGCCCAGGTTTCTTTCTAAATCGTTGAACCACCGGCCAAAGCACCAGCAGGCATCAAAAGCAAAACCCCTACGCCGCCAGCCCCTCCCCGTGCAAACCTCGTCATCAAGGGCAGCCAAATCCCGCTCGACATAGGATTGGCTAACCTCACCAGGCCCCGGTAGAAGTCGGCACCCGTCTTGCGATCCGCATCGCCGACACCACGTCCGCTTCGCCGCATTTGCCTAGGGCCCCTAAACCCCCAGCGCCCTGATAGGAACGACGTGCACTCCGTCAGAGCGACGATACGCGGCCTCGCCCGTCCCCAGGAGCACAGCGAGAAACGAGGGGGGTGGGGTGCGCCCCATGCGATTATCTGCCAGCTTGTCCCTCAGTCTCAGCAGGTTGGCCGCCGCCTCGTCGGCTTTAGTCATGCTCGTCTTTATTTCGAAGGCACCCCAACGGCCGTCTGCTTGCTCAACTATCGCGTCAACCTCAAGCCCCGCGTCATCTCGATAATAGCGGAGTGGGCTGGTTCCGGGGCGGGGCAGCGCTTGGGCATACACTGCCAAATCTCGCATGCAGAGGTTCTCGATTCTAAGACCGAATGTCTGCCAATCCCTCAGCAACGCAGCAGGGGACAGACCGAGCGCGGCAACAGGAATCGCAGGGTCGGCGAAGTACCGCTTCGGTTTCGTGCGAACGCGCAATGAAGAACGAGATGCGGGGACCCAACCAGGAATCTCTTCGATGGCATACGTGCGCAGCAGGATATCGATATGGCTCGACACTTGACGTTGCTCCCAGTCCGTCGCCGGGGCACTGTTGCCAAGGGAAAAAACATCATCGGAGAGCGTCTTCAGTTTGGCGGCCTGGCCGAGGTTGCGGGCCAAGGCGCGCACTACGCGCTCGGCAGTCTCAGGGGAGCCGGCCATACGGGGAACCGTCTGCTGATATAGGGCCGCAAGGTATTCTGCCGTGACAATTTGCGCGTCGTCCGGGCAAAACTCCACCGTTCCCGGCCAGCCGCCCCTGCAAACGAGGCCGGCAAGTTCCTCGATATCGTTGGGACATACGGCCGGTTCAAACTCGCCCTCAAACAGGCCGCTCAGGGAGATGGCTCCCGACGACTCGCCCGACTCTTGCAGAGACATCGGTCTCATTCTGATTCTGCCGACGCGCCCAGCACCACTGTGAGATGTCTCGTCAAAATGGGGTGTCGACGACCCGGTAAGAATCCAGTTCCCCCTCGTGCCCGCGGCCTCGTCCACTGCATGGCGAACTACATCCCACAGCAACGGCACGCGTTGCCACTCATCAACGACATGGGGGCGTTCTCCCTTGAGAGCGAATGCAGGATCGGCAGCAATGACCTCCAGATTCGCACCTCGGTCAACATACGTCACGCTCTACGCATGAGCCAACGACGTCCATGTCTTACCGCACCATTTGGTTCCGCATGCCTCAACCGCCCCGAAAAGTCGGAGATAGCGCTCGATTTGTCGATCAACGATGCGCGGTTTGTAACCGTGCGGAGTAATCGTCATTAGCCTCTCCCATCAGCGAAAACCGTATTTACGAGAAAGCGTACACCGTAAAAACGACTTAAGGGAGACCGCAAAAACAAATCGAATGAATCCCTGACGCAGAAATCTGACGCATGGGCGGGTCAATTCAGCCGCTCGTCCAATTGTTTGTCCGCGCCCCTATGGCAAAATTGCGAACATTATGCAACAGGCCCAGAACACCGCAGCCCCGCCTCCTCGCTACGGCACGCGTGTGCAGGTTCCCATGAGGCGCTTGTTGCAGCACGGGTCGCACGGCAGCGTGGCGCTCCACGCGACGCACCAGTCCCAGAACGCCCGCTCGGCAGGCGTCAGGGTGTGGCCCGCCCTGCGCGCGATGCCGAAACTCCAGCTCATCGAGTCGACAGGCACGGAGATGACATCCGGGTCGAGGGAGAACACCGGGTTCTGGCGCAGGTGATGCACGGTGAAGCTCATACCGCGCCCCGACCTGGCGAAATCGTACAGCCTGCACGGGTCGTGCATCTGCTCGATGGGGCCCAGCTCCACCCCACGCTCGTCGGCCAGGCGCATCAGCCGGTCATGGCATTTGAAGTCAGGCCCCGGCATGGCCAAACGGCGATATGCCAGGTCCTCAGCCTCGACCAGGGCCTTCGCGGCGAGGGGGTCGTCGGCCCTCATCCACAGGCACACAGGGCAACAGTACAGCTCGCGAACGTCGACGCCACGCTGATACGGCGAGACGACAAGTTCCAGACCGCACTTGCCAAGCGCCAGGTCGCGGTCGACCTGCATGTCGCTCGCCTCGCGCACGTTCAACGCCACCCCGGGGTACTTTGCCCTGAAGCCTTCCAGGAAGCCCTCGCCGAACGCGCCCACGACCCCCAGCGAGCACCCGAGCTCCACGGTGCCCTCGATGCGCTCCCTCATCGCACGCCTCCCCTCGCCCTCTAGACCAACGTGTTGCCCGGCAATTCGCGCGCGGCGGCACAGCACCAGTTCCATAGCAGGTGCTCGGCCTCGCTCAAAACGTGCGTTGAGAGCCGTTCGATGCCAAAGCCCCAGCTTAACCCTTCAACAGGATAGGCAATGACCTCGTCGTTGCCCCGGAACACGGGAAGATCCACAAGGGTGCCGTTGCAGAACCCCAGCCCGCGCCCCGCCAGGACGTAGCCGTAGAGCTGGAAGATCTCGCTCATCTCAAACACGCGCCCCAGCTCGATGCCGTTTTTGGCGACATACTCGTTGAGATGGGCAAAGCATTTGAACCCGGTGCCGGGGATGGCTATGTCGCGGCCGCATAGGTCTTGCGGGTGCAGCACGCCGTCGCCCGCGCCGGCGCGTACGGCCGCCGGGTCGTCGGCCTTCATCCAAAAATAGAGGGGCGATTCGTAAAGCGGCTTGCCGACACAGCCCTTGGTGAGGGGCGAGATGCACAAGGCAATGTCATACTTACCCGAGAGGATGCCTTCCTCGCACAGCACGTCGTTCGACTCCCAGTACGGCACGTGGATGTTGGGGTTCGCGGAGACGAAGCTGTCGATGAGCGAGGGCCCGTACGCCCCCAAAATGCCCAGCGAGCAGCCAAGCCTCACGGTATAGCTCTCATCCGCACGCAGGCGCTCGAACGCATCGTTCAGCAGGCGCAGGTTGTTGTTGAAGGCGGTCACGAACTCGTAGAGCTCGCAGGCATAGGGCGTGGGAACAGGCTTTCCCGTTTCGGCGTCAGAGGTGAACAGGGTCACCCCCAGCTCGCGCTCAAGCGACCGAATGCCCTTCGTCAGACCTTGATGCGACACCGGCACCATGCGCGCCGCAGCCGAGAAATTCCCATGGATGTAGGCGAGCTCGAAGTAGTAGAGCTGCTCGCTGTTCATACGACCCCCTGTCGTTGGAACACCCCCGGCAGCCCAGTCTAGCCCAAGAAGGGCATCCATGGCCCCACGACCAAGGCGAGGGGCCGCAAAAGGCCCCCGACGTGCCGCTTTGCCTGCACATCGGGGGCCTGTCAGGCCTTGCTTAGCTCGAAAGGGCGGGCCTTTTTACAGCGTGGAGCGGTCGATTCCGCCAGCCTTGGGCATCTTGAGGTCGTAGTCGGCAATCTCGTCGTCGGTGAGGCCGGCAGCCTCAAGGCCGGCGATGCGACCGAAGGTGAGGCAGCGGCCGTGGTTGATGCCGGGGCAGATGGTGGGGTAGTCGCCCGAGCCGTGGAAGTCGCCGGCGTTGGTGCCACACACGAGAAGCCCGGGGATGACCTCGTCGTTGGCGTCGAGCACGTGGCAGGTCTCGTCGCAGTGCAGGCCACCGGAGGCGGAGAGCAGCGTGGCCTTGAGGCGGCCGGCGTAGAAGGGCGGCTCCTCGATCTTGATCATGATCTCGGCGCGCTTGCCGTAATCGAGGTCCTCGCCGAGGTCCACGAGGTCGTTGTAGCGCTGCACGGTGGCCACGAAGGTGTCCGCAGGAACGTCCATCTTCTCGGCGAGCTCCTCAAGGGTGTCGGCCGTGACGATGTTGCCGTCCTCGATCTTGGCCTGGAGCAGCTGGTTCTCCACGTCCATGTCAAACGGCGTGCCGAAGCGGCGGTACTGCTGGCCGTTGGAGATGCCGCCGGCCAGGCCGTTCTCGCACTGCTTGGCAAGCTTCTCAAGGCCGTGGCAGTCGTAGATGGTGAACGCGCGCTTGTCGCCCCACAGCGCCTTGCCCGAGGACTTGGACTGGGTGTTCACGTCCTCGTTCATGAAGCGCTCGCCCTTGCCGTTCACATGCAGGAAGTTGTAGCTCTGCGCGCCCGACTCCAGGTGCATGCAGGAGGCGTGCGAGTCGTTCTTCTGCATGGCCGCGCCAATCCACAGGGCGGCCTTGTGCATGTCGCCCGTGTTGACCCACATGGGGATGTATAGGCGCTCGTCGGCGGCCTTGAGGGCCCAGGGGTTGTACGTGTTCATCATGTCGGAGTCGGCGGAGTAATCGCCGGCGGCCAGGATGACAGTCTGAGCGTTGATCTGCGTGTAGGTGCCGTCCTCGTTCTGCACGACGGCGCCGGTCACAGCGCCCTCGTTGTTGGGGCGCACGAGGCGCAGGGCCTGCGTGTTGAACATGTACTCGATACCCAGCTCGTCGCCGATGGTCTTGAGCGCGGGCAGGATGACGTCCATGCCCAGGCCGTGCGAGACGCCGTTGAGGTAGACGAAGTCGGTCGTGTCGTCGTAGAAGAAGTGGGTGACGGGCCACTCGGTGTAGTCCGGGCCCTTGAAGAAGTCGCACCACAGCGTGCCGTGCAGGCCCTGGTCTTCAAGCTTCTCCTGCAGCCAGTCCATGCAGGCACCCGACTTGTGCGCGAACTTCCACAGATGGCGCTCGTTGAGGCGGCCCTGGCTCCAGCGGATCCAGTTGCGCACGATCTGAGCGTAGTCCATCTGGTCTTCGGTGATGTAGCCCTGCTCGAGCGTGTCCTGGACGATCTTGGAGCCGAAGGCGGTGATATGGGCGCCGCGGCCGGAGGGCTGGTCGGACTTCTCCACCACGGTGACCTTGCTGCCGTTCTCGGCGGCGGTCACGGCGGCCACGGAGCCGGCAAAGCCGCAGCCGATGACGAGCGTCTCGGTGTCCACCTCGTTGTCGGGCGTGATGTCGCCGGGGTACTCAAGCCAGGCGGCGCCGGTCTCGACGGCCTCGGTCTGCGCGCCGTCGATGTCGGCCAGGGCGGTGGCGGCCGTTGCGGCGACGGCGGTGGCGGCGACGGTGCCGGTGATGAAGGAGCGGCGGTTCATGTCCATGTGGTTCCCCTTTGCTCGAAGCGAGTCGTTCATCCCCCTTGGGACGACACGGACTCTACCGCTCGGATGCGGCGCGCCTCAATGGTTTTGGGGGTAACCGTGCGCTCAGGGGGTTGAACGAGAGGTTGCAGGTAAGACGCCTCCCGGCGGCGGCCCCGGCGGCATCGGGCGCAAAAAAGGCCCGAGCGGCTGCCCGGGCCTTGAGGGAACGATCGACGATTGCCTGCGTTGCGGTGCCCAATGACCTGGGCTCCTACCAGGCAAACCCGTCTGCAAGCAGAAGGACGTCGGCCATGTCGCCGGGATTGAGGTCGTGCTCGGCGGGGGTGCGCAGGATGCCGTCGGCCTGGCCCATGGCAACCATCCCCATCGGCATCATACGAATCTCCAGAACACCGTCATCACCATACTTGAGCGTACAGCGCCGCCACACCTCGAAGTTGCCGGCAGGGACGGCGCTCGTCATGCGGGCAGAGACGGTGGGCTCGATCGGCGCATGGCCAAACCAGTGTGCCACCAGCGAGAACAGCAGCCAATGGATGGCCGTGTCGCATGCCACCGGGGGCCCGGGGATGACGCAGACGACCTTGCCGTCGGCCGTGATGCCGCTCATGGCAGGCCTGCCCGGGGCGCAGCGCTGCCCATGGGAGATGACCGTCTCGCAATGCTGCGCCAGCACGATGGGGCCGCAATCCTCGCTGCCCTTGGAGGACCCCGCGTTGATCAGCACGATATCGCAGCACGCGAGAGCCTCGTCCACGGCGGCGGAGATGGCGTCATGCGTGTCGCGCACGATGCCGTGGACCACGGGCTCGGCGCCGAGCAGACGCGCATAAGCCGCCATAAGCGTGGCGTTTGAGTTCACAACCTGACCGCGGCCCGGCTTCTGGCCCGCGGGAATGAGCTCGTTGCCTGTGGGGATGATGCCCACGCGCGGACGGGCGTACACGGTCAGGGCCTGTGCGCCGCACGCAGCGGCGGCCGACAGGCGCTCGGGAGTAAGGCGGCTTCCGACAGGCACGATGACGTCGCCTTCATGAAAGCTGGAACCCGCAGGGTTCACGTACTGGCCGAGCTCGGTGGGCGCCTGGGCAATCTCAAACCCCTCGTCAAACGAGCAGCCGCCGGGAGTCCCGCCTTGCGTCTTGCCGTTCTCGCCGGCGAGAAGCAGGTCCTCCACCTGAATGACCGTGTCAAAATCGTCGGGCACATCGTCTCCGGTGTCCGCCACGGCGTAGTTAATGTCACGCACCCAGCACGACGTGTCGGGAATGCCGTCCTCAAAATCGGCGAAACGCACCGCAATGCCATCGCGGGCCGAAGTCTGGGCGGGAGGGCAGTCGAAGGCGGCCTCGATGTCGCGGGCAAGCACGCGACCCAAGGCATCGGTCACAGGCACCTCCTCCACCTCGGGGATGGGATGCCAGCGACGACGCAGCTCATCGACGACTTCCAAACGCGAAGGCATCTCGGGCAGCACCTGTTCTATCGTGTTATCAGGCTCAATGACGCTCATCCCGTATCATCTCCCATATACGAAAACACCCGTTATTGAACTCCCAGGCAAGAAAGTTCAAATTGAGGTTACACCCAAATGGCTCATCGTCATCACCATGTGCGAGCGACCTGACAAGAAAAAAGGGGCTCTTCGCGGTTTCTGGTGGGTAGCACACCGATGCCCCGCCGGTCCCGAGGGGCACGAACGGTATGATTCCCCCGACTGGCGGACGTCGGGGAGGAGCCGATATGGACCCGCGCGCTGAGATGCTCGCGTCACTTTTCGAGGGGTCGATGGGCCTTGGGCCCGAGTGGCGCGTCGAGGACGTCTGGTTCGAGCCCGGCGCGGCCGGGGAGGCCGACGGGCTGCACGTGCGCGTGGGCCGCGTGCCCGGCATGGCCGTCGAGTGCCCCGCCTGCCGCGCGCGGCGCGGCGTCTACGACACGCGGGAGCGCGCCTGGCGCCACCTGGACATATGGCAGTACGAGACGGTCGTGCACTGCGCGGTGCCCCGCGTGGACTGCCCGGAGGGCGGCGTCCTGACGGCGCGCATGCCCTGGGAGGCGCGCCCCAACTCCCACTTCACGGCCCTGTTCGAGGCGCAGGTCCTCGTGATGGCGCTGTCGGGGATGACGGCGACGCAGGTCGCCAGGCAGGTGCGCGAGAGCGACTCGAGGGTCTGGGCCATCCTGTCGAGGGCCGTCGGGGAGGCGCTCGGCTCGGCCGACTACTCCGGCGTGCGGCGCGTGGGGGTCGACGACACCGCCTGCCGGCGCGGGCAGAACTACATATCCACGATGGTCGACCTCGACGGCAAGCGCGAACCTGTGCCGGTGGACCATGAAGCGATGAGGCAGATCGCCGAGCTCACCAACGGGCGCTACTTCCCGGCGGCCACGGCCGAGGAACTCCGG
>CAKUKJ010000018.1 GCA_934662525.1 uncultured Coriobacteriales bacterium
TCCCAGTTCATCATCGATGAGTTCGGCCTTCCGCACATCTCCACGGGCGACATCCTCCGCGCTGCGGTGAAGGAAGGCACGCGCCTGGGCCTTAAGGCCAAGGGTTATATGGATGCCGGCGCCCTTGTGCCCGATGAACTCATCATCGACCTTATGGAAGAGCGTCTTGGCCAGGATGACTGCAAGAACGGGTTCATCCTCGACGGCTTCCCGCGCACGACCACTCAGGCATCCGCGCTTGACAGCGTCCTTTCCGCCTCCGGTCGCCGCATCGACGCCGCCATTGCCATTGAGGTGCCCGATGAGGTGATTGTCGACCGCCTGTCCTCTCGCCGTGTCTGCCGTTCGTGCGGCTATACCGGCACTGCGGCCGATACCACTTGCCCTCAGTGCTCCGGTGAGATGTATCAGCGTGCTGATGACAATCCCGAGACCATCAAACACCGTCTCGATGTCTACCACACCTCCACTGCTCCTCTTGTTAACTATTACGCTGGTGCCGGTGTGCTCGTCGAGATTGATGGCAATCGTCCTGTCGATGAGGTCTATGCCGACGTGAAGGCTGCAATCGTCAATGATTAGGCTGAAGTCTGCGGCGGACATCGAGGGCATGAAGGTTTGCGGTGCCCTCTCAAAGGAAGCCCTCCGCCTGACTGGCGAGATGGTGCGTCCAGGTGTTTCGACGTGGGAGCTTGACAAGTTTTGCGAGGATTTCATTCGCATGCACGGCGGAGTCCCCGGTTTTAAAGGGTATGGTGGCTTCCCTGCGAGCATCTGCGCGTCTGTCAACGACGAAGTCGTGCACGGCATTCCCGCCAAGGATCGAATCTTGCGGGACGGCGACATCATCTCGATTGATACTGGTGCTACTGTGAACGGCTGGGTAGGGGACAATGCCTGGACCTTTGCAGTTGGCCATATCTCCGATGAGTGCAAAGCCCTGCTTGAGGTCACGCGCGATTGTCTTGCGTTGGGCATTCAGCAAGCCGTTCCAGGCAACCATCTCGGTGATATCGGTCATGCCATCCAGGCTCATGCTCAAAAGCATGGTTATGGCGTGATTCGAGAGTACGTCGGCCACGGTATCGGACGGCATATGCACGAAGAGCCCAATGTGCCCAACTACGGCCGTCGGGGATTCGGCGTCAAGCTTGAAGTCGGTATGTGCCTTGCCATCGAGCCGATGATCACCATGGGTCGCAGGCATGTGCACACGCTTGGCAATGACTGGACGGTTGTCACCAACGACGGCAGCACGGCAGCTCATTTTGAGAACACTGTCGCCATCACAAAGGACGGCCCGGTCATCACGACGGCCGAAGAGGGTTTCGATCCGCTCGATGTCGACTGTGGACGTAATGCTTCTTGCTAGAATCATGGTCGCACGCCGTATGTTTTGTGAATCACTACACAGAGACATGCGCCTAGTGTATGATGCAAGGCTGTATGCGGTTCGAGGGAAAGTGGAGTAACGTGAGCAAGCGCGAAGATGCAATCGAGCTTGAGGGAACGGTCGTTGAGCCGCTTCCCAATGCAATGTTCAAAGTTGAGCTTGAGAACGGTCATACTGTTCTTGCTCACATCTCAGGTAAGATTCGTATGCACTACATTCGTATTCTTCCTGGCGATAAGGTTGTCATCGAGCTTTCTCCTTACGACCTGACTCGCGGTCGCATCACATATCGCTATAAGTAATGATATTTTCATTACCCTGTTCCACCTTGCTTCCGACGCGTGATTATTGAGAGCGCAGGAAGTAAGATTTCGTATGCGTTTCGGCACCAACGTCTGCGGCTGGACGAAGATATAGAGGGTTGGTTCAACCGAAAGGAAAAGGCAATGAAGGTACGCCCTTCGGTCAAGAAGATTTGCGACAAGTGCAAGATTGTCCGTCGCCATGGCAAGATTCTTGTCGTGTGTGAGAACCCGCGCCACAAGCAGCGCCAGGGCTAAGAGAGGAGAGAGCGAATGGCCCGTATTTTTGGCGTCGACCTGCCGCGCGAGAAGCGTGTCGAGATCGGCCTGACTTACATCTACGGCATCGGCCGTACCACCGCCACCAAGCTTTGCGCTGAGACTGGCGTTGACCCTTCCACTCGCGTCAAGGATTTGACCGAGGATGAGGTCACCAAGCTTCGCGATGCCATCGACGGCAAGTATCTCGTCGAGGGCGACCTGCGTCGCGAGA
Source organism: uncultured Coriobacteriales bacterium (assembly GCA_934662525.1). GTDB lineage: Bacteria > Actinomycetota > Coriobacteriia > Coriobacteriales > UMGS124 > UMGS124. Next base: position 2,189 of record CAKUKJ010000018.1, read on the forward strand.
CTTCTCAGAACATCAAGCGCCTTATGGACATCGGCTGCTATCGTGGCCTGCGTCATCGTAAGGGTCTGCCTGTCCGTGGTCAGCGCACCCATACCAACGCTCGTACCCGTAAGGGTCCCCGTCGTCAAATCGGTGCGAAGAAGAGGGGCTAAGCTACAATGGCATCCAACAAGAAGGCTGTTAAGACTCGCGTGAGGCGAGCCGACCGCAAGAACATCGCTGTTGGCCAGGCTCACATCAAGAGCTCGTTCAACAACACCATCGTTTCCATCACCGACCCCCAGGGCAACGTCATTGCTTGGCAGTCTGCCGGTACGGTTGGTTTCAAGGGTTCGCGCAAGTCCACTCCCTTCGCTGCTCAGATGGCTGCTGAGGCCTGTGCAAAGGCCGCTCAGGATCATGGCATGCGCAAGGTCGCCGTTTTCGTCAAGGGCCCGGGCTCGGGTCGCGAGACGGCCATTCGCTCCCTTCAGGCCGCTGGCCTCGAGGTTACGAGCATCCAGGACAAGACCCCCACTCCGCACAACGGTTGCCGTCCGCGCAAGCGTCGTCGCGTGTAAGTAAGGAAGGATTACCAATATGGCAGTGGATAGGACCCCTGTACTCAAGAGGTGCAGGTCCCTGGGTATCGACCCGGTCGTCATGGGTTACACCAAGGAGTCCAAGCGCAACCCTCAGAAGCGTCGTCGTCGCCAGGACAGCGAGTACGGCATTCAGCTGCGCGAGAAGCAGAAGGCCAAGTTCATCTATGGCGTTCTGGAGAAGCAGTTCCATATGTATTATGAGAAGGCCCGCCGCATGAACGGCGTCACCGGCAGCAACCTGATGGCGCTGCTGGAGACCCGTCTCGACAGCGTTGTCTTCCGTCTCGGTTTTGCCCGCACCCGCAAGGAGGCTCGTCAGGCCGTGAGCCACGGTCACATCTTTGTGAACGGCCGTCGTGTAGACATTGCTTCCTTCCATGTGAGGCCCGGCGACGTTGTTGCCGTTGCCCCTAAGGCTAAGGACATGCTCGTCATCAAGAGCGCCCTCGTCTCTGCTGAGAATCGTCAGGTTCCCAGCTGGCTCGAGCTTGATATCGAGAAGCTTCAGGGCACTGTGCTGAACATTCCGTCCCGTGACCAGATTGACATGGACATCCAGGAGCAGCTCATCGTCGAGCTTTACTCGAAGTAATTTGCGGCTTACGAGTCTGGAGGTACTACATGTCAGAGTTCATCAGGCCTCAGGTTACCGTTGAGGGAATCAGTGACTCCTTTGCTCGCTTTACGGTTGAGCCGCTTGAGCGTGGTTTCGGAGACACCCTGGGCAACTCACTTCGCCGCGTTCTGCTGTCGTCGCTTGACGGCGCTGCTGTCGAGGCGATTCATATCGAAGGCGTGCAGCACGAGTTCCAGTCCCTGGCCGGAGTTCGCGAGGACGTGACGGACATTGTCCTCAATGTCAAGGGTCTTGTTTTCAAGTCCAACAACATTGGCGACGAGGCAACCGCCACGGTCGACATCGACGGTCCTGCGGTCGTGACCGGCGAGGATTTCTTTGTCCCCGCTGAGTTCGACCTCATCAACCCCGAACATGTGATTGCCACCCTTGAGGACGGCGTCCACTTCACGATGTCCATGCGCATCGGTACTGGTCGCGGCTACGCTCCTGGTGAGACGAACACCCGTGTCGACGATTCCATCGGAATCATCCATGTGGACAGCCTGTTCTCGCCGGTGCGTCGCTGCACGAAGTTCGTCGAGTCCTGCCGCGTCGGCCAGCGTACCGACTATGACAGGCTCGTGCTTGAGGTCGAGACCAACGGGGCCCTTACGCCCACCGAGGCCCTCGTTCAGGCGGCGAACATCGTCAACCAGCACATCAATGCTTTCCTCACGCTCACGACGGTGGAAAGCGCTCCTGAGGAGGCTTCTATCTTCGCTCAGGAGGAACCGGTCGACAATGTCGAGCTCGACAAGCGTATTGACGATCTTGACTTGTCTGTCCGCTCGTTCAACTGCCTGAAGCGCGCCGGCATCCATTCCGTGCGTCAGCTTCTCGATTTCAGCGAGAACGACCTTCTTAACATTCGCAACTTCGGCGTCAAGTCCATCGAAGAGGTCAAGGACAAGCTTGACTCGATGGGCATGAGCCTGAAGCAGTAGGATCGGGAGATCACTAGCATGAGGCACAACAAGAAGCACGGGCTGAAGCTGGGAACTGATGCTTCCCACACCAAGGCTATGAAGCGTAGCCTGGTCTGCTCTCTCTTCCTTAACGATCGCATCAAGACCACCGAGACGCGCGCCAAGGCCATCCGCGGCGACGTCGACCGTGTCATCACCTGGGCCAAGCGTGGCGACCTGCACAGCCGTCGTCTTGCTATTGCCAAGCTGAACGACAAGGAGATCGTGCGCGAGGTCTTCGAGAAGGTTCAGCAGGGCATGTGGGCTGACCGTTGCTGCGGCTTCACCCGCATCACCAAGCTCGGCCCCCGCAAGGGCGACAACGCTCCCATGGTCATCATGGAGCTCGTCACCGAGCCTTGCACCCCTAAGAAGAAGGCTGAGAAGGCTCCTGTCGTTGAGGTTGCCCCCGTGGCTGCCGAGGGGACCAAGGCTGAGGCTGTTGAGGAGGCTCCCGCTGTGGAGACCACCGAGGCCAAGGCTGAGTAGTCTTAGCTCACTTTCTTATTGATTCTAAAAGGGAGGTCCCTCGTGGGCCTCCTTTTTTATTAGAAAGTAGTTCTGATGGGTCTACACGTCAGAGGCATCTCAACGGTTCCTCCAGCATCTGGGGTATCTGAGGGCTCGCGCGCTTTTCAATTGCAGGATGTCTCTTTTGATCTTGCCGCGGGGGAACGACTTGCGCTTGTCGGCCCAAATGGATCGGGAAAATCTACGCTTCTACGGGTTCTTTTGGGTGCTTGCGAGCTGGCGTGTGGGAACATCTCGCTTGATTCTGCAGACGTTCCCGACCCATCTGTCTCAGGTTCTCCCGACAACCCTGAAGCCATCTCTGCTGAGTTTGCCTTTGTTGGTCAAGACCCCGAGGCTTGTTGTGTGACAACGACCGTAGAAGATGAGATTGCATTTGCCCTGTGCAACCTAGGGCTAACCGCTGCGCAGGTCGTGAGTCGCGTCGAAGCCGTGCTGTGTGCCTGTGGCATCGCTTGCCTGAGGGACAGGAAGCTTGCGAGCCTTTCAGGGGGCCAGAAGCAGCTCGTGTGCCTTGCCAGCGCCCTGGCGCTCCGCCCGCGCGTCTTGCTTCTCGACGAGCCATATAGCATGCTTGACGATATCTCACGTCAAATGATCCGAGATGTGCTGACCCGCATGCCGGCTTATACGGCGATCATCCAGACGTCTCATCGAACAGACGAGCTTCAGGGGTTCAACCATGTTCTGGCTTTGGGAGATGGGCGCGTGCTTTGGGCTGGAACCCCTCAGGAGCTGGATGCTTGCGAGGGGCTTGCAGCGACGCTCGGACTCCGCAAAGTTGTGGCTCTCACATCTCCGCCAAGGTCATACGGCGACATGCTGCACTCGAGAGGTTGGACTCTCCGCAACAATGCCGCCTTCTCCGCCTATGCGAGCAATATAGAGCGGGACAGGGGAAAAGACATGGCTGATCTGTCCGAAACACTCCAGGCACGCAGCTGTTGCTACACCCCTGCTCAACATGCCTCTGGGATGCTGTCTGCATTTTCATCTCGCGCGACCACCCGCGCAACTGATGACGTATGTTTTGCCCTGAGGGATGTCTCTCTTGCGGTTGAGCTCGGCACGCTCACCCTGCTCGTGGGCAAATCGGGCTCGGGAAAGTCGACGTGTGCAGGCTTGCTCGCCGGCCTTTTGAAGCCCGATGCGGGGCAGGTCAGCCTTTCGGCGGGCCCTGTGTCTGCCGGGAGCGTTGGGTACGTGTTTCAACGCGTTGAAGACCAGCTCTTCAAACCGACCGTGATCGACGATGTTGCCGTTGGCCCGCGTAACAGGCACGTTAATCGTCTTGACTCGCTCAAGCTTGCCGAGGAGGCCCTTGAAGACGTCGGGTTGGATTCGGTGTCGTTTGCCAAACGCAATCCTCTGTGCTTGTCCGGTGGGCAGAAACGACGTGTGGGCATCGCCGGTGTTTTGGCGTTACAAAGCGACTTTCTCATATTCGACGAACCTACCATCGGCCTCGATGTATATGGCGTTCACGACCTTCTGGAGCTGCTTGAGCGCCTCCTTGCACAAGGCAGGGGAGTGTTGGTGGTTACTCATGAGCTTGAAACGTTCTTGTCGCTTGCGCATTGTGTGGTTGTAATGGCGGATGGACGCGTGACGGGCGTGTATCGTCGTGGGTCGGAACATGCCGGGAGGGATTCCGATGCCTGATGCCTCTGACTTCCGCCGTCTCAAATCGTGCGAGCCCGATCTTGATGCACGTGTGTGGTTTGTTCTTACGTGCTTGTTTTCTATTTGCATGCTATGCATTGAGTCGCCTTTGGCGGTAGGGGTTCTTTGGGCAATCTTGCTCGTGCTCTATCGATGCTTTGGGGTCAGTTTAGCTCTATTGGGGCGTTGCATCGCCATTCTGGGAATCATGTATGTGCTCATTGTCGTTTCCGCTGCCCTTGTGTTCGACGGCACGGGCGACGTGGCCTTGTCGGATTGTGTTGGATTATCGTTGGCAGGTTTGGCCAGGGGATGCCTCACGTGCGTGCGTCTTATGGCGATGGTGGCGCTGTCTCTGCTCCTGACGCAGGCTTGCGTCATGTCCGAGCTCATGGACGGCCTGACGGCGCTCTTGCGCCCATTGGGGCGAGTCGGTCTGCCTGTCGGCGACATTGCGATCATGCTGGGATTGGCGTTGCGTTGCATTCCCCTTGCCTGTGAGAAACTGGCAACCCTGTCCATGGCACAGAATGCTCGCGGGGCTCGTATCGGCCTCTCGCACAACCCTATTGCCAAGGTTCTTTCCTATGTCCCGCTCATGGTGCCCCTTTGCGTGGCAATGTTCCGCTATGCTGATGAGTTCGCGTTCGCATTGGGCGTGAAACGGTTCACGGGTCGCGGCCGTACCGAGCTCCATGTGCGGCGCATGGGTCGAGGAGACTGGCTCGTGCTGGTGTGCGGTTCGGTCCTGGCCGTCGGCCTTGCGGTGGCTTTTTAGGAAATGCACGTTTGCGTGGCCAGGCGTCGATGCAGCTATAGAGCGCCAAATGAGGCGGAGAGGAAGGGAGGCACCCCGTGGAACTTGAGGAACAGGTGGGCGAGCGTCCCATGGAGACCCTCGTGCTGCGTGTTGGGTATGACGGCGCGGCGTATGCGGGCTTTGCCGAGCAGGAGAAGCAGACGCACATCAAGACGGTCGCCGGCGAGGTTCGTCGGGCGTTGCGCACGGTCTTGCGCCACGACGTGGACCTTACCTGTGCTGGTAGGACCGATGCGGGAGTGCATGCTCGGGCTCAGTATGTGAGCCTTCCCCTTGCGACAGAGGAGTTCGAGGAGCGCTCCAGCCAGCGTTTGCTGCGTTCTCTCGGCGCGGTTCTGCCCGATGACATTCGAGTCTACGAGCTTTTCCGCGCCCCTTCCGGTTTTTCCGCCCGTTTCGATGCACGTGCGCGTCGCTATCGTTACCGCGTCGCGACAGGCCCCGTCGCCCCGCTCTTCTGTGCCGACTGGTGCTGGTGGATTCGCACCGCTCAACCTGGCGCCCTGGACGTTGAGGCAATGAACGAGGCGGCTCGGTATCTCATCGGCGAGCATGATTTCAAGAGCTTCTGCAAGGCCCAGAGCGCCGTTGACAAGCCTACGTGCCGTTTCGTGATGTCGGCGTTCTTTGAAAGCGAGCGGGTGTTGGGCGAGGACACGCTCGTTTTTGACATTGTGGGCAACGCCTTCCTGCATTCCATGGTGCGTACCATCGTGGGCACGCTTGTGGAGGTTGGCCTGAGGAGAAAGCCCGTCTCATGGGTGGGCGATGCGCTCGCCGCGTGCAATCGCAATGCGGCAGGCCCCTGTGCGCCGGCATGTGGTTTGACTTTTTGGGATGTGCAGTATCCCGACGGCGTTTTGAAACCTTGGTAATCTAATATAGTCAGCGTATCGCACGCTGGCAGATCGGAGAAATGCATTGAATACGAACCCCTCGTTTGACAAGCTTGAGCAAAGCTATTTGTTTTCTACCGTCGCAAAGAAGGTTGCCGCCTATAAGCAGGCGCATCCTGAGGCCGAGGTCATCCGCCTGGGCATTGGCGACGTGACGCTTCCGCTTGCCCCCAGCATTGTCGAGGCCATGCATAGGGCAGTGGACGAGATGGCTGTAGCCGAGACGTTCCGCGGTTACTGCGACGATGCGGAGGGGTATGAGTTCGCCCGTCAGGCTGTGAAGGACTTCTATGCGCATCTGGGCGTAGAGGTGGGTCTCGACGAGGTCTTTGTCTCTGACGGGGCAAAGTCCGACCTGGGCAACTTCCTCGACATCATCAAGCCGGGCTCCCATGTGCTTATTCCCGATCCGGTCTATCCGGCCTATGTGGACACGAACATCATGGCCGCCAACCATGTGACGTTTGCCCATAGCGGTGTGCAAGACGGCTTTCTGCCCCAGCCTCCGGACGAGGTCCATGCCGACGTCGTGTATATCTGCTCGCCGAACAACCCCACCGGCACCACCTATGATGCCGCCGGGCTCAAGGCGTGGGTGGATTACGCATTGGCAAACGATGCGCTCATCATCTTTGATTCTGCGTATGAGAGCTTCATCCGCCAGGACGGCGTGCCGCACACCATCTTTGAGATCGAAGGGGCCCGCACGTGCGCGGTTGAGATCTCGTCTTTCTCTAAACGTGCGGGCTTTACGGGCGTGCGCTGCGGCTTTACCATCGTGCCGAAAGACTTTGCGGTTGCCGACGGCAATCTCAACGCCCTGTGGCGCCGCCGCCAGAACACCAAGTTCAACGGTGTGCCGTACATCGTGCAGCGCGCGGCGGAAGCGGCCTTGTCGCCGCGCGGCCTCAAGGAGACTGCCGAGCAGGTCGACATCTACCTCTCCAACGCCCATACCATTGCGGAAGGGCTCGACAAGCTCGGCATTCGCTACACGGGCGGCAAGAACTCGCCGTACATTTGGCTCGAATGCCCCAACAAGATGAGCTCATGGGAGTTCTTTGACTTCCTGCTGGAAAAGGCGCAGGTCGTGGGTACGCCCGGTGTTGGCTTTGGGCCTGCCGGCGAGGGGTACTTCCGCCTCTCAGCCTTTGGCAGCACGGACAACTGCAAGAAGGCCATGGAGCGTATCGCCAAGGTGCTGCGGGAAGAGGGCCTGGCTTAAGGAGCGCCGCAGCGGCTTGCTATCAGTCGGACGGCATCAAACACAAGAGGGGCTGGTCGTGCGTGCATTGCGGCGACCAGCCCCTCTTGTGTGTCGTGTCAAAAAAATGCGACGTCGGAAGCCAGAAAGCTCGACCTGGGCAACTCCTAGAAAACCATCATGAACAGCTTGGCCAGGACGAAGCCGATGAGCCCGCAGCAAGGGAAGGTCAATATCCAGGCGACGACCATATGCTTGGCGATGGACCACTTTACCTTGCGCGGGTTTTTGATAAAGCCTACGCCCATGATGGATGACGTGTTGGCATGGGAGGTGGAGACCGGCATGCCCGTGAGCGAGGCCACGAGCAGCGTGATGCTTGTGGAAAGGCTCGCGGCGACTCCCTGGGGAACCTCGAGCTTGACCATGTCCATGGCGACGGACTTGATGATGCGCTTGCCGCCCACGGCCGTGCCGAGCGAGATGGCAAGCGAGCACACGATCATGAGCCACAGGGGGAAGCCCTCGGAGCTTGGCTCCGTTGAGCCAAACGAAAGGGCGATGCCGAGAAGTGCGATGGACATGAACTTTTGGCCGTCCTGCGCGCCGTGGAGAAACGACAGGGCCACCGCGCAGACGTCCTGAATCGCCATGAAGACGCGGTTGGTGCGACGGCGGTCCGCATCGCGGCAGACGAAGTTTATGAGCTTCATGAGCGCGCAGCCCATGATGAAACCCGCGCCAAGCGAGAACACCATGCCGTAGATGACCTTGGCCCACTCGTTGGGCACGACGCCGGCCCATCCGTTGAGCGCGATTGCGCCGCCGGTGATGCCGGCGATGAGGGAGTGCGACTTGGATGCCGGGATGCCCATGAGCCAGCAGAACACGCCCCAGACGATGGCGCCTATCATGGCCGCCACCAGCGCCAAAAGCGCCGCGTGGGTGTTTCCGGAGAAGTCGACCATGCCGAACATGGTATGGGCGACCGCAGTTGAGATGTAGGTCATGCCCAGCAGGCCCACGAAGTTGAAGACCGAGGCGAGCGCGATGGCGGTGCCCGGTTTGAGGCAGCGCGTCGAGACGGCCGTCGCGATGGCGTTGGGGGCGTCTGTCGCGCCCGAGATGACGGTCACGGCGATTACGAGTGCGACGATGAGCCAAAGAACAGGATACATGGATGCCTGCTCGATGAACGAGGAAAGCGTGAGTGCCATCGGTCCCCAAGTCTGTTGTTTCAAATCAACGGTGTGACGAATACCACATGATAGCAGCATGGCTTTGCCCCTGGGCGCCTAAAGCGGGGCAAAGCCACAAGAGGTCGACGTTGTGCCGTGATTTACTGCTGTGAGATGAGGTCGACGACGCTCAGCTCGGCTTGCGACTTGGAGATGATGTCCCGGCTGCCGAAGACGCACACGCGGCCTTGCTCGGCCACGGATTGCAGGGCGTCGGCCAAGTTGCGAATGCCTGCTGCTGTGGCCTGGAGCTCCTCCTGCCGCGTGCGCGTGCGCCACAGGGGGTCGTACCCTGCCAAATAGAGGCCGTCTTGGCGGCGGGCGACCTGATGGGGCTTCTTGGGGGCGTCATGGGCGGCGAGTGTGCTCACGATGTACCCCTCGAGGTCTTCCTCGCTGGGGTCGAAGCCGGCGACCCAGCTGGCCGTGGCGTCCATGCGGGCAAGGGAGGCGTCGAGGTTGGGGTCGCGGTAGGTGGAGTAGGCTATGCCGCCCTCAGCGTTGGGGTGGATTCCGCAGCCGTATGCGCCGCCCTTCACGCGGATCTCGTTCCAGAGATACTCGTAGGTGATTGCGCGCTGCGCCACGTTCCAAAGGCCCGTGAACGTGTTGTGCGCCATGGGGCCCGAGAGCGCCTTGGCCACGAAGCACACGTCGGTGGGTACGACGAACGCCTCGTTTGCGCGCGGAGCTGTTGGAATGACGAGCTTCGAGGGGGTCGTCTCGGTTGCCGCGAGGCCGAGCGTGCCTGCGGTGTCCCAGTACGCCCGCATGTCGGCAGCCGCGCCGGTGAAGCTGTGGTAGTCCTCGCCGCGTCTGAACACGCGCCTGCATACGTCGCGGAGCTTGCCGGGCAGCCCCGCGCTTGCCTCGTCCCAATGTGCAAGCAGGTTGCAGACGAACTGATAGTAGCTTATGCCGCCGAGCTGTTGGGCCAGCCAGCGCCGCTTGTCGGTGTAGCCCAGGGCGCGCGCCAGGGCGTAGGACTGCCCGCCGCTTGCGAAGGCCTGCTCGGCGTCGAGCTTTTGCTGGGTGAGCACGAGCTTCATGCGCTCGGTGTCGTCGAAGAGGGTCTGCGCCCAGATGTGAGGGGGCAGCTTCGCCAGGTCGGCTACGTTTTCTGACATCGCGCACGCCGCCGCGACGACCCAGGCGCGCGGCTCCTCTGAACCCAAGCGCTGCGAGACGTGGGTGTAGAAGCTCAGGCGGCCCAGTCGGCTCTCAACAAGGAGGTCGAGCTCGGAGGCGTCGTAGCGCGTCGTGCCCATTTTGCCTAGCAAACTGCATGCCAAGGTGACATACTCAAGCTCGTCCCATGTGAGGTCGTCGAGCGGGAAGTAGTGATAGGTGTAGTCTATGCGCCGCGTGTCGAGGTCGTAGTGGGCGCATGTGAGAGGCGCGCCGTCGACGAGCGTCGCCTCGGGATCCGCCGGGCCCTCGCCGACGTCGGAGAGGTGCAGGCGGGGGAGCGTGGCGAGCGCCTCGGGCGAGTCCGGCCGGTCCTGCGCGGCATGGAGCTCCTCGGCCGCGCGTTCGACCTCGTCGAGGCGCTGGGAATCGTCCTGAGGCTCGGCTAGCTCATCTGCCTGGGTTTCGTCGTCCTCGCCCTCGCCGAGCGCCACGAGCTCGCAACGGCCGTGATGGTTCGTCTCCACGAATACGTCGCGGACCAAGTCTTCCCAAAACGATGTCTCGAGACCCTCGCGCAAGGTGCGCATCGCGTCCTCATAGCGCAGGTAGTCGCAGGGCATCGCGTCGTCGTAGAGCCAGCCGCACATGGCGTTGATGGCGAGGGCGACGCCGTCTGCCATCCCCGAGTCTCTCTCGCGTAGGTTGAAGTCGGCCGCGTCGAGCGCTGCCGCAAGCTCCGCACGCGGCACGCCCTCGCGGGACAGGCGTTCGAACTCCTGGTGCAGCAGCGCCCCGAACTCCTCGGCCGCGCCTGGACGGGCGCCCCTGAGCTCGATGGCGACATAGGGTTGCATCAACCCGTCGTAGATGAAGCTGTCCACGTCGCAGCCCAGGCCTGCCCCGAGAATGGTCTTCTTGAGCGGGGCCTCGTTCGACCCCATAAGCGCGTCGGAGAGGATCTCGCAGGCGAGGGTCTTCACGCGGTCGTGATACGTTCCCATGACGAAGCCCTCGACGACGCAGGCGTTGTCGGGACTCGTCGCCATCTCGCGGCGCATGTTGAGGTTGACGACAGGGGCTTGCAGGCGCAGTGGGTTGGCCGGGCCGGCCTTGCGCCCCGCCGCCTGCTCGCGGGCGATGAACCCGCCGATGAGGTCGAGCTCAGGCGCAAGCTCGATGTCGCCGTAGAGCACGATGCGGGCGTTTGCCATGGAATAGTGGCGGGCGTGGGTGTCCAGATAGGCTTCGTACGTGAGCGTGGGGATGACCTCAGGGTTTCCGCCCGACTCAAAGCCGTATGCCGTGTCGGGGAAGAGCGCCTCGTTGAGTCCTGCGAGGGCGACCTCGTCGGGGTCGGACATTGCCCCGCGCATCTCGTTGAGCACCACGCCGTTCGTCACGAGGTGCCGCCCGTCCCCCTTGTCTTCAACCTCGTAATGCCAGCCCTCCTGCTCGAAGATGGCGCGCTTGTGGTAGAGAAGCGGGAAGAGCACGGCGTCGAGGTAGACGCTCATGAGGTTCAGCAGGTCGCGCTCGTTGGTGCTTGCCACGGGGTACATCGTCTTGTCGGAGAACGTGAGCGCGTTCAAGAACGTCTGCATCGACGATTTGAGGAGGTTGACGAACGGCTCCTTCACGGGATAGAGGTCGCTGCCGCACAGGACGGAGTGCTCAAGGATGTGGAAGACGCCCGTGCTGTCGGCCGGGGGCGTCTTGAACGTGATGGAAAATGACTTGTTCGCGTCGTCGTTGGCCAGCCAAAGGAGCGGTGTTGCCGTCTGCTCGTGACGCATGACGACGGCGAGCCCGTCGATCTCGCCCCGG
>CAKUKJ010000019.1 GCA_934662525.1 uncultured Coriobacteriales bacterium
TCTTAGTCCTCCCTGTAAACGACGGTACCCACGGCCTCCCCACGAAGGGCGGCGTCGATGTTGCCTTCCTTCTCCAGGTTGAAGACGAGGATAGGCATGGAGTTGTCATTGCACAATGTAATGGCCGTGGAGTCCATGACGTTGAGCTCGCGCGAGATGACATCGAGATAGGTGATTTTGTCGAAGCGCACGGCATCGGGGTACTTCTTGGGGTCCTTGTCGTAGATGCCGTCGACCTTCGTTGCCTTCATGAGGCACTCGGCATCGATCTCGCAGGCACGCAACGCGGCCGTGGTGTCGGTTGTGAAGTACGGGTTACCGGTACCCGCAGCAAAGATGACGACGCGGCCCTTCTCAAGGTGACGGATCGCACGACGGCGGATGTAGGTCTCACAGACCTCGTGCATCTCGATGGCGCTCATGACACGGCAAATCTGGCCGTTGCGCTCAAAGGCGTCTTGCAACGCCAGAGCGTTCATTGCAGTCGCAAGCATGCCGATATAGTCGGCCTGGGCACGATCCATGCCCTTGGCAGAACCGGCAAGACCGCGGAAAATGTTGCCGCCGCCCACCGTAATGGCGACCTGGACGCCCTGACGAACGATGTCGGTGACCTCACGGGCAATGCGCTCGGCAACCTCGGGGTCTATGCCGTAACCCTTGTCGCCCATCAAAAACTCGCCAGACAGTTTGAGAAGAACGCGTTTGTACTTGATGTCGGCCATGCCTGCCTCCTTGGGCTCATGGAGCTCGTTGGTTTCAGATGCCATATTAGCAAAAAGGCGCCGGCATACAGACATGCCGGCGCCTAAAGATGCAAATATACGGCGCTAGTTACTCACCGAGGACAAAGATGTCAAAGCCCTTGACAGCAATGTCGTCGCCTGCCTTCTTGGCAACGCTGGCAACATACTGCGAGATGGTGGTGTTGGGATCCTTGACGAACTCCTGGTCGACGAGCGTGGACTCCTTATAGAACTTCTCCACACGGCCCTGGGCCATCTTCTCCTGAATGGCCTCGGGCTTGCCGGAGGCAGCAGCCTGCTCGCGGTAGATGGCAAGCTCGTGCTCGACAACATCGGCGGGCATGTCCTCGCGCACGGCGCACAGGGGCTTCGTGGCGGCAACCTGCATGGCGACGTCGTGGGCAAGGGCCTTGAAGTCGTCGTTGGCGGCGGTGGCAGCGTTTCCCAGGCCGAACTCGACGAGAACGCCGATCTTGCCGCCCATGTGGATGTAGGAGGCGACGGCACCGTCGGCGGCGTTGCGGCGGGCAAAGCGCGTGAGCGTCATGTTCTCGCCCATCGTGGCGATGCCGTTCTGGATGAGGGCCTCGACGGTCTCACCGTCGATCGTGACGGCCTTGAGGGCCTCGACATCGGCGGCGTCAGACTTGGCGGCAGCCTCCGCGACCTTGGCAACGAGGTTCTTGAACTTGTCGGTGCCGGAGACGAAGTCGGTCTCGCACTTGATCTCGGCAATAGCGGCAGTCTTGCCGTCCTCGCTGACGTATGCCATGACGGCGCCCTCGTTGGTGGCGCGGCCGGCCTTCTTGAGAGACTTGGCGATGCCGCGCGTACGCAGCACGTCGACGGCCTTGTCCATATCGCCGCCGGCCTCGACGAGGGCCTTCTTGCACTCCATCATCGGGGAGTCGGTCATTTCACGAAGCTGCTTGACAAGAGCTGCGGTAATCTCAGCCATGTTCTTCCTTTCGGGATAGATAGCTAACGCGTGGGAGACGGGCGACTGCGAAAAGCTTAGGCCTGGGCCAGAACCTCGTCGAGGGTCATGGCCTTCTTCTCCTCGGCAGCAGCGGGCTCGGCCTGCTCGGCGGGAGCAGCGGCCATCTCCTCGGCCGTAATCTCCGTGGTGCCCTTGCCGGCGAGGATGGCGTCGGCCATGATGGAGGTCATGATGGAGATGGAACGGATGGCGTCATCGTTGGCAGGAATGCCGTAGTCGACCACGTCGGGGTCGGAGTTGGTGTCGATCAGGCCGACAACGGGGATGTGCAGACGGTTGGCCTCGCGGATGGCGATCTCCTCGCGACGGGTGTCAACAACGAAGAGGGCCTTGGGCAGGGTGGTCATATCGCGGATGCCGTCGAGGTTGGCCTGGAGCTTCGTGAGCTCCTTGCCCAGGACAGCCTGCTCCTTCTTGGGCAGGGCGGCCATGCGGCCGTCCTCGACCATGGCCTCGAGCTCCTGCATACGGGCAACGCGGGAACGCATGGTCACGAAGTTGGTCAGCATGCCGCCGAGCCAACGGTTGGAGACATAGGGCTGTCCAGCGCGCTTGGCCTCGGTGGCGATGGCCTCCTGAGCCTGCTTCTTCGTGCCGACGAACAGGATCTCGCCGCCCTTGGCAGCGGTTTCGGCCAGGAAGCTGTAGGCCTTGTCGGCCTCGATGATGGTGCGCTTCAGGTCGAGGATGTAGATGCCGTTGCGCTCGCCGAAGATGTAGGGCTTCATCTTGGGGCACCAACGACGGGTCTGGTGACCGAAGTGCACGCCAGCCTTCAGAAGGGTGTTGATAGTAATCTGAGCCATTTCAAACCTCCATGGTTTAACTTCCGCACGATGTCATCCCCCGCATGCGACCTCGCAGGCTTATGCGAGGCACCGTGGCACCGAAGTAGTCGTGCGTGAATGATGGTCGTTGCCTTTTGGCAACCCTCAAATAATACCATGGGGCGCAGTCCTGTCCCGGTGGCGTTTCAACGCAATCCACACATACAGAACATGTGCACATTTCGATTCCCATATTGAAGGACGCGCGGAACGGCGTCGCGACAAGCCGGCGCATGGGAGAGGACGGGTTAGCGTGCAACGGGCGCGAGAAACGAGAGCAGCCATCGCGTCAGGACAAGCTCCTTGTCCGGGGACGACTTGAGCGACGCGTCGCAATCAGCCGCACTTGAAAGCGCGCGGCGCAGCTCCTGCGAGGCATATTTGCGCGAGGCCGCGACATGCCCCTTCACCTGCCAAGCCTGTACGGGACGGCCGCGAAGCTCCCCCACCCGCTGCGCCAGCTCGCCCGTGCGACCCTGCGACTCAAGCACCTTTGCGCACAGCAGCTCGCGCAGCACGCCGACGGTCTGCAGAAAGAGGCCATACAGATCGGCTGCGGGAATCTGCGCGAATATCGCATAGGCCGCATGGACGTCCCTCTTCATCACCTGGTCGGTGAAGTCCCAAGGCTTGAAGGGGGCCACGCGGCTCACGTTGGCCTCGACTTGCGCGGCCGAGAGGCGCGCCTGTGGGAACATTCCCGCCAGCTTGCCCAGCTCGCTGTCAATGAGCATCGTGGATTCGCCTAAAAGGCTCACGAGCTTCTGGGCGGCCTCGAAGTCGAGGGCAAGACCGTGCGAGCGGGCCATGTCGACGACCTGGGGCACGAGATCGCGGGCCTTTTTGGGGGCGCAGTCGATGATCGCACCCGCCCCAAGCCTGGCGACGGCCTTGTAGAGCCGCGTCGTCTTGGCAAGCTTGCCGGCGCTCATAAGGAGCACGGTTGAAGGGTTGGGGTTCTCCAGATAGGAGACGACGGCCTCGCTCACGGCTTTGGGGGCCTTGTCCACATCGCGAAGCACAACCAGGCGCATCTCCGAAGCGAACGGCAGCACGTCGAGCGACGAGCGCAGCAGGGCCGCATCGTCGATCTTGTCGCCGGCAAACGCCTCGCGGTCGAAGTCGGGGTCGCCGCCGGCGGCGACGAGGCGCTTGTCCATGCGGTCGAACACATGCGAGACCTTGAGTTCGTCAGTGCCCACCGTCACATACGCCGCGAGAAGCGCGGCTTCGCCCTTGGCCATGCGGCCCTCCCATCCTTCGCTTCAACCCCGCAAAGGCTACCACAGTGTCAGGCCGCCAGAGGCAGCTCGCGGGCACACCTCACCCTTAACGCACCGCTTTGCGGGCTGACTGCGATGTCACCCGCTTGTGCCGTGCAGACGAACCTGGCGCCTCCCCGCTCGACGGCCTCGACGCACTCAGGGCGAGGATGGCCGTAGGGATTGTTGAGCCCGGCGCTCGCGACGGCCAGGCGCGCGCCAAGGGAGCGCACCATCTCGGGGGTGGTCGAAACGGCAGAGCCATGATGGCCGACCTTGAGGACGTCCACCCCGCAGAGCCCCATGCGCTCTATGAGGGGGCCGACGACCTGGCTCTCCGCGTCTCCTGTTAGCAATGCCGACATGCAGGAGTCGGGCCGCACGGATCCTCCCGCATCGGCGGCGTCGGCGGGGACGCCGCACCAGGATGCGAGCATGACAAGGGAGTCGGCGTTCTCGTCGCCGTTGACGGGTGCCGCAGGCCAAAGCACCTCGATCGCCAGCGTCCCCGCATTGAGGACGTCGCCGCTGGAGACCTCCACAAGCTGGGCCTTGAGGCCGTCGCGCACGGTTTCGAGCAAGGCCGGCGACTCCTTGGCCAAGTTTTGCCCCACACCTTCGGCGAATATCACCCGGTCAACCGCGACATGGCCCACGAGCTCAGGCAGGCCTCCCGCGTGGTCGAGGTCGGTATGGGTGATGACGACCGCATCAAGCTTCCAGACGTGCTGGCGGGCCAAGGCATAGAGCACCGCGTCATCCGGGCCCGTGTCCACAAGGACGGATGCCCCGCCGCCCTGCAGGAGAATCGCGTCACCCTGGCCCACGTCAAGCACGACCATGCGCTCGGCGGGGAGGAGCGCCGCAATGAGCAGCATGCCGAAGAGAACGCCCCCGGCGCCGGCCGCAAGGCCGCGCGCCGCACGGACGGTCGCCCTCGGCCAGGCCGCATACAGCAGGAGCATGCCTGCGGCGCAGGGCGCCCAAAACGGGAAGTCACCGACGTCGACGACGGGGGCGACGGGGCCCACGCCCGCCAAAGCCTCGCTGACCGCGCACACAGCGCCCGCCAACAAACCCGCTGCGGCCAAACAGGGAGAAGACGCCGCGGGCAGGACGAGCGCGACGATGCACCAGAGAAGGCCCAAGAGCAAGACGAGGCTTACCAGCGGCACGAACACGACGTTTGCCAGACACGAGAGCACCGGGATCGTGCCAACAACAGGCAAGGTCAGCGGAAGGGTCGCCAACTGGGCGAGCATCGTCAAGGAGAGCGTCTCAACCAGGAACCGCGGGGTTGCCTTTGGCAGAAGGGCTCCGGCCCAGGACTGGGCAAGCGGGGCGAACACCACAAGCGCCAAAACGGACACGACGGACAATTGGAATCCCAATGAGAACGCGCAGGCAGGCGAGACGAGCAGAAGGACGAGGGCGGCAAGGCCCACAGAGGCGAGTCCTTGTGACCGCCTGCCCACCACGGCGGCAAAGAGACCCACGGCGGCCATGACGAACGCGCGAAGGGCCGAGATCTGAAATCCCGTGAGGCACACGTACATGCCTAAAAGCAACGTGAGGACGCCCGAACGAACG
This sequence comes from uncultured Coriobacteriales bacterium, assembly GCA_934662525.1. Lineage (GTDB taxonomy): Bacteria > Actinomycetota > Coriobacteriia > Coriobacteriales > UMGS124 > UMGS124. The sequence continues at coordinate 5,426 of CAKUKJ010000019.1, forward strand.
AACGGACGGAGCCGGGCGCGCGCGACGATCGCCGAGGAGAGAGAGGCGACGAGCGCCAGGTGCGAGCCCGACACGGCGACCATGTGGGACAATCCGAGTTTTGAAAACGTATCAGAAACGTCACTTAAGGCAACCGCCGCTTGGTCACCGAACACGACGCCCGCAATGAGCGAGGGGCCGTTGCGGCTTAACGGCTCGAGGCGGGCGAGCATCTCTGCGCGAAACGCACGGACGGCACCGACAGGGCCCGCCTCGAAGCCGAGGTTCTCCGCCTGTGTGGCCCGCAGACGAAGGGCGCAGCCCTGGAGCCACTTGCTGGCCTCGTAATCGCTTGAGGAATCGAGACGCGAGAAATCACCCTGGATTTCAAACACCTCGCCCAGGTGGGGCATGTCCTCATTCCCCGTCCCTCTCGTCTTGAGGCTCACCCAGGCATCGAACCGAGACAGGCCCGTTCCCTCGCGAGGCACCGCCGACGCCTTGAACGTAAGGTCGCCGTATGACGTGAGCCGCGGGTCGGTTTGGACGACGTAGGTATACGAGCTTGGCCGCGCACCGAGGGCGATGCGGGCCGCCTCATCTTGCAGAAAACAATGAACCGCCGTGCAGGCCGCCCCCATCAGCCATGACGCAGCGAGAAGACCAAGAAGGGGCACGATGGAGGCAGTGGTGTGCCGAATGCGCAGGCGGCCCAGGAGCAAGGCGGCCGAGGCGCAGACGATTGCAGGCGCGGCGACAAGCGCCCAGGAGGCACCGCCGCTCCAACTGCGGCCGACGCACCACGTAGCGAGCCACACGACGGCCGCGCACGGCAATACAAGGGGAACGGCGGGACGAATCGGGATATCGTCATCGCAGGTAACCCTTTTGCGCCGGCGCGTCGCGTTCATACGCACACCTTGTCGGCAAACTTCGCCAAAGTCTTCTCGCCGATGCCGCTCACACGCGCAAGGTCCTCGACGTTGGCAAAGGCCCCGTTGCGCTCCCGCTCGTCGACGATGGCCTGGGCAAGCACGTCGCCGATGCCATTCAGCGTCTTGAGTTCCTCGACGCCGGCGGTGTTGACGTTTATGAGCGCAGGCGCGGATTGCAAAGACGCCGCACCGCCGGCAGATTGGAAGGAAGCCGCCTGCTCCCCCACGGCGGGGACATACACCATCTCCTCGTCATTCAGTGCCTTCGCAAGGTTGACGGCGGATAGGTCCGCCTGCTCAGACGCCCCGCCGGCGGCATCGAGGGCCTCGTATATCCTTGAGCCGGCAGGCAGGCTGACAACTCCTGGATGAACGACCTGACCAGTCACATACACGCATATATATGAAGTATCGGCCTGAACGGTCGAATCCGCAGACGCTCCGGGTTCGGGGGAAGAAACGGCGACAGGGGGCGTCTCGGATGCCTGCACGCCCTCTAAGGCAACCTGTCCCCCGGAAGACGCGCCCCCTTCATTTGCTGCGACGGAATCCATCGCCCGGGAAATCGAGAAGCCCGTGCTCGTCAGCCCGCGCACGGCAATCACGCCCAGCACGATGCAAACGACCATCAGCACGATGATTGCGGCCAGCACGGGCGTTGACGGCATGGCGATGTGGAACGACTCACGCACACGTCCTCGCATGCCGCCCATACGCGAGCCGTACCCAGGCTTCACGGACGCTGTGACCTTCACGGCAGGGTCCTCAGAACCCGCGCGCCCGCCGACCTCACCGTCAACCACGCGGCACCGCTTGAACTCAGATTTGCTTACCTGCGCCATACGAAACACCCCCGATGCAGACCTTACGGCTTGCATCGGGGGCGCACCTTGCAGTATTTACATCAAAACAGCAGGTAGACACATTAATTTTGTCACAGGGAATCACATGTGACGAGCATCACGCCGAACTGTTGTGAAAACAACCGTCCGAGCAGCGCAAAAAGCGGTCGCGCGAATCCCAAGGAAGGCGCGCCACCACTACAGGTCTGGCGCAACAGGTGCGAGCTCGGGATGAATGTGATGGAACTGCTTGGGCGCGACATAGGAGGGGCAATTGAAGCTGCGGTACTCAAGCAGCCCCATCATCTCGTCAAGCATGGCCTCATGGTCGAACGACTCCCACACCTCGTGCGCCTCGCTCAAGCGCACGTGCGTCTCCGGGCTGCGAGGCATAAAAAGCGTGCAGCAGTCGGCAGCCTTCTGATTTGAAATCTCAAGCGTGCCCAGACGCTCGGCCTCCGCCATGATCTCGCGCTTGTCGGAGCCGATGAGCGGTCGGAAAACCGGCAGCGTGGACATCTCATCGACCGCCATGATGTTCTCAAGCGTCTGCGAGGCGACCTGGCCCAAGCTCTCGCCTGTGACGAGCGCCTTGGCATGCTCGATGGCAGAAAGCCGGCAGGCAAACGAGAACATCATGCGGCGGTACATGATGATGCGCAAATCGTCAGGCACGGCGCGGGCAATACGTCGCTGGATATCACCGAATGGCACGACATAGAGACGCCCGAACCCTCCCGCAGGCGACAGCTTCTCGATGATGTCCTGAACGAGCCATTCGCTCGTGTCGGAAGTCTGCGGTCGGCCCGAGAAGTGCAGGCCAATGACTATGGCCCCGCGGCGCAGCATGCGCCATGAGGCGACCGGGGAGTCGATTCCACTGCTGAGCAACGAGATGACCTTACCCGCAGACCCCACCGGAAGGCCGCCCACGCCCTCGTCGGTCTTGACGTAGACGTAAACCGACCCTTGGATGACGTAGACATGGACCGTGCGGTCCTGCCCCTTCATGCGGACGGCCTTGTCGGGAAAGCGCTCGCACAGATATGAACCGACCTCGCGATTCAAATCGAGCGAGTTGAGCGCGATGTTTGTGTTGGAACGCCGTGAGTCCACCTTGAACGTCTCGAAGTCGCCCGAGGCGGAAAGCTCCTGAAAGGCGGCGTCGCAATATTGCTCGCTCACAACCTCGCAACAGCGCGCAAACGAGACGCGCGCCACGCCCGGAGTCTGGCGGATGCGCTCGTAGACATTCATGGCGGCATCATGCTCGACGCCTGTCGCAAGCCTTACGAGCAAGTGCCCGGAAATACGCTCGACTGACGAAACGGGCAACCCCTTGAGGGTTGCCCGTAGGTTGTCAATCAACTTATGCTCGAATGTGCTGCGGTTGTTGCCCTTGAGACCGATCTCGTGGTAATGGACCAGACAGACAAACGAGGCCACGACTATGCCTGCGCAGGCTCGTCGGCGGCAGGCTCGTCCTGGCCCTTCTCGGCGGAACCCTCGGCCTCAGAGGAACCCTGCGCCTCGATGGCCTCGTCAATCTCGGAGACCAGGTCGTCGATGGAAACCTCCTCTTCGGCGGCCTTCTCGGGCTCAGGAGTCTCCAGGCCGAGCGCGTTGTTGAGGTTTCGCTCGTCAAACGAGAGAGAACCGGGCTCAAGCGTGCCGTCCTCGTCATGCTTGGGCGCAATCTCGCTGAACGCGATGGAGAGCGGGTTGGGAGCATGGCCCTCGTCATCGCTCATGAGCATCGATATGTCCTCGATGTCGGCAAGCTGCTCGGCACGGTTGTGCTGGTTGCGCATCATGTCGTTGATGTCGCGGGCGCGGCGGGCCGCCATCTCGCACAAAAGGAAGCGGTTCTCGTCGGTCACAGCAAGCAGCTCGTCAATGGTGGGCTCAACTACGGACATTATCCATCCTTCCAGACCCGCCCGAATGGGCTGAGTGTTGCAGGTTAAAGAGCAGAGTCTTCGTAACGTTTCATTATCTCCATGAAACGCCCGACTGCAACGTCCAGATTGTCATTGACTACAACCTCGTCATAATCTTCGGCCGTCTGCATCTCCTGCTCGGCGTCGGCCAGGCGCACGGCAAGCGTCTCAGGCGTCTCGGAACCACGGCCGATGAGACGCGAGCGCAGGGTCTCCATGCTCGGCGGGGCAATGAAGACGAGCACGGCCTCGGGCATCATCTTGCGCACGTTCATGGCACCTTGGGGGTCGATCTCAAGGATGAGCGAGGCGTCCTCGAGCCTGGACTCGACCTCGCGCACGAGCGTGCCGTACAGGTTGCCGTGGACGTTCGCCCATTCGAGGAACTCCCCCGCCTCGACGCGGCTGCGGAACTCCTCGGGGGTGATGAAGTAGTACGAGACGCCCTCCTGCTCGCCCGTACGAGGCTGGCGTGTCGTGCACGACACGCTCAAACCCAGGTCGGGACGAAGCTCGCGCACGCGCGCGAGAATCGTGCCCTTGCCCGCGCCGGCGGGACCGGAAACGATGAAAAGGCGGTTCTTGGCCTACTCTCCCCTTTCCTGGGCAAGCGCGCCCTGCACCTCGCCGAGAATGGCGGAGAGGGCCTGCGCGGGGGCGTCCGCCTTCGTGACCGGACGGCCGATGACGAGGTGCGTCGCACCTTCGCTCACCGCCAGGGCGGGAGTCGCGACACGGGACTGGTCGCCTGCGGCGGAGCCGGCGGGGCGGATACCCGGCGTGACGATGAGCGCGTCGGGGCCCAGGGCGCGGCGCATGGCCGCAGCCTCGAACGCCGAGCACACCACGCCGTCGGCGCCGTTGTCGAGCGCCATGCGGGCGAGCAGGTCGGCCTGCTGGGCGATGGGCCTCTCGACGCCCACAGCCGCAAGCTGCGCCTCATCCATGCTCGTCAGAACCGTGACCGCCAGGAGCTTCGGGGCCGGAAGGCCGGCGGCGGCCGCACCCTCGTCGAGGCCCTCGCGAGCGGCCGCGACCATGGCCGGGCCGCCGCTGGCATGGATGGTCATCATGTCGACGCCCAGCCCCGCAAGCACACGGGCCGCGCACTCCACGGTGTTGGGGATGTCGTTGAGCTTGAGGTCGAGGAAGACCTTGAGGCCGCGCGCCTTGAGGTCGCCCACAAGCGCGGCACCGCTGGCATAGAAGAGCTCCATGCCGACCTTCGCCCAGGCCAGCTGGCCCGAGAGCTCGTCGGCCAACTCATAGGCGCGCTGCTGCGTGCAGTCGAACGCGACGATGACGTGATCGGCGGCCTCTAGCATATGAAACCTCCCACAAGCTCGTTGATGTCGGTGACGCCCTGGCCGGCAGCCCAGTCCTCAAGCTCGCTCAGGATGCGCACGGCGGCGGCGGGCTCGACCATGTTCTGCGTGCCGACCGACACGGCGCGGCACCCCGCCAAGATGAACTCGGCGGCGTCCTCACCGCTCGTGATGCCGCCGATGCCGCAGACAGGGATGCTCACCGCCTGGCAGACCTCCCAGGCGATGCGCACGGCGATGGCATGGATGGCGGGGCCGGAGAGGCCCGCTGTGGGGCGCGACACGCGGCTTTTGCGCGTGCGGACGTCTATGGACATCGCCGGGATGGTGTTGATGACCGTGAGGCCGTCTGCGCCGGCCGCCTCGACGGCGGGGGCGACCTCCTTGGCGCGTGCGGGCGCCAGCTTCACGATGAGGGGCCGGGTCGTGTGAGGCCGGCATGCGGCCACGACCTCTGCGGCGCTCTCGGGCGTGGCGCCCATCGCAAGGCCGCCCTTGGAGACGTTGGGGCACGAGATGTTGAGCTCGAAGCCCGACGCCCAGGGGGCAAGCTCCTCGTAGAGGTCGAGCGCCGCGACGTACTCGTCGATGCTGTGGCCGGCGACCTGGCAGATGACGGCGGTGCCGGCTTTCGTGAGGCCCTCCAGGTACTCGCCGCACTCCCCCACCAGGCCACGCACGCCGGGGTTCGTGAGGCCCACTGAGTTGAGCATGCCCGAGCAGACCTCGGCCATGCGCGGCTGGGGGTTGCCCGGCCAAGGTTCGGCCGATGCGCCCTTCGTGGTGATGGCGCCCAGCACGGTGACGTCCATGAAATGTTCGAACTGGTAGCCCGCGCCGAACGTGCCCGAGGCGGTGTTGACGGGGTTCTTCATCTTGATGCCGGCGAAGTCGACGGCCATGTTCACGGCACTCACCAGATCACCTCCGCGGCGTTGAAGACAGGACCGGCCATGCAGGCGCCCTTGCGGCCGTTGACGGTGTCGCACAGGCATGTGGTGCACACGCCGAAGCCGCATGCCATGAGCTTCTCCATCGACACCTGGCAGGCGACGCCGTGCGCCTCGGCGAGCTTCCAGATGCCGCGCATCATGGGCTGGGGGCCGCAGGCGTAGACGACGTCGTAGCCGCGCTCGCCAAGCAGCTTCTCGGCCACTGCGGTCGTGAAGCCATGGGTGCCGCGCGTGCCGTCGTCGGTGCTCACGAAAAACTCCGCGCCGCTGGAGCGGATCTCGTCCTCATAGATGACGCGGGCGGCCGTGGGCGCCCCCTGCACGAAGTCGCAGGCGACGCCAGCCTGAGCCAGGGCATGCGTCAGGGGTACGACGGGCACGACGCCCGAGCCTCCGCCCACGACGAGCGCGCGCTTGGCCCCCAAGGGGACCTGCCAGCCGTGGCCGGCAGGTCCAAGCAGGTCGGACTCGGTGCCCGCAGGAAGGCCGGCAAGGCGCTCGGTGCCCTTGCCGACGATGAGGTAGGCGAACTCGACCCATCCCGCCTGGGCGTCTTTGCGCGACCAGGAGAACGGCAGGCGAAGGATCTCGCTGGGGTCGCCCGGAACGCGCAGGTTCATGAACTGGCCCGGCTCGATGGAGCGGGCAAGCTCGGGGCATTCGAGGCGCAGGCGCATCATCTGAGGCGCAAGCTGCTCGTTTTCAAGAATCTTGAAATTGTAACAATATGCGGTAGAGGGTACGGGCATTCCCTACTCCTTCCCCATCTCGGCCAAGTCCTGCAGCGCGAACGCCTCGAGCTTTGAGCGCTGGACAAGCTGGATGGCCGACACGAAGGCGCTGGCGGCGGAGAGCGTCGTGACATAGCACAGGCCATGGCGCACGGCGGCGCTGCGCAGCTTGAAGCCGTCGTTGCGCGTGCCGGCACCGCCGGGGGTGTTGATCATGAACTGAATCTCGCCGCCGGCGATGAGGTCGCCGATGTTGGGGTGCATCTCGCTCATGCGACGTGCCACCTCGACCTCGATGCCGGCCGCACGCAGGGCCTTCGCGGTGCCGGAGGTGCTCACGATCTTGAAGCCCAGGTTGGACAGGTCGCGGGCGATCGGGATAACGTTGCGCTTGTCGCGGTCGTTCACCGAGATGAAGCAGGTGCCCTCGGTAGGCAGCGAGTAGTCGATGGCGAGCTGCGTCTTGGCGTATGCCTCGGGGAAGCTGCGGCCCACGCCCATGACCTCTCCCGTGGACTTCATCTCAGGGCCGAGCACGACGTCGGCTCCCGGGAAGCGCCCGAAGGGCATGACGGCTTCCTTGCAGGCGTAATAGCCCAGCTCGCGGTTGGGGTCGGGCAGGTTGAGGTCGGCGATCTTGGCGCCCTGCATGATGAGGGCGGCGTACTTGGCCAGCGGCACGCCCGTGGCCTTGCTCGAGAAGGGCACCGTGCGAGAGGCGCGCGGGTTCATCTCGATGACCGAGACGGTGTTGTCCTTCACGGCGTACTGAACGTTCATGAGGCCGCGCACGCCAGTGGAAAGCGCGAGCTGGCGGGTGATCTCGCGCACGCGCTCGACGAGCTTGTCGGAGAGGCTGAAAGGCGGCGTGCAGCAGGCGGAGTCGCCCGAGTGGATGCCGCACTCCTCGATGTGCTCCAGGACCGCGCCGACATAGCACTCGGTGCCGTCGGCCAGGGCGTCGACGTCGAGCTCGACGGCATCCTCAAGGAAGGAGTCGAGGTAGACGGGGTGGTCGGGCGTGACGTGGGCGGCCTCGTCCATGTAGGTGCGCAGGCTCTTGGGGTCGTAGACGATGGCCATGCCGCGCCCGCCGAGCACGTAGCTGGGGCGCACGAGCAGCGGGTAGCCGATGCGTCCGGCGACCTCGACGGCCTCCTCGTAGGTCTCGGCCGTGGAGGACGCGGGATAGGCGATGTCGAGCTTGTCGAGCAGCTCGGAGAAGAGCTCGCGGTCCTCGGCGAGGTCGATGGCCTCGGGCTGGGTGCCCATGATCGGCACGCCGGCGTCTCCCAGGCGCTTGGCGAGCTTGATGGGTGTCTGGCCACCGAGAGTCACGATGACGCCCGCAGGCTTCTCGACCTCGACGATGTCCATGACGTCCTCGAAGGTGAGGGGCTCGAAGTAC
>CAKUKJ010000020.1 GCA_934662525.1 uncultured Coriobacteriales bacterium
CTCGAAGATGCCCTGCATGCGGTCTTCAAAAATGTCAAAAAGGTTCATGGAAGCACCATTCCTTCCGAGGTGTCCTTTACGCGTTCGTTGCCGAGGCGCCGGCGCTTGAAATGCCCTCCTCGAGGCGCGTCGAGCTGCCGAAGGCAAAGATGAGCAGTGCGACCAGTATAGTAGACCCAAGGGCGCAGGCGAGCTCCCCCTGCGGCATGCCCGCCCATACCCCCTCATTTTCCATACGGTTACAACCCAGCTGAACTGCCAATATGATGATGAGGCCAAGAAGGGACGCCAGGTAGCAGCGTGCTTTTGAGCCTGTGCGGCCGAGCTTTGCCTGCGCCGCCGCCGCCCCCGACCAGGCGGCCGACATGATGGCGAACGCGATGCCGGGCGTGCTGCCGCCAAGCAGCGCAAGCCCCGCCTGCGTGAAGCAGCCCAGGGCCGTGGAGGAGGCGGCGGCCCCGGCCGGCAGCAGGTAGCCGCACACAAGGGGGGTGAGGGGGACGGGCATGGCGGGAGAGAGGCACGAGAGGAACGTTCCCGCAGCTTGCAAAGGATAGAGGCGTCCGACGGTCACCCACCATGCGAGCACCGCCGCAAGGATGGCGGCACCCAGCGGCATCGCTGCGTGGGCGATGCAGGCGACGCCCACGGCGACGGGCGCGGCGAAGCTCGCTATCTGCGGCGCGACGAGGCCGAGCGCGGCCACGATGAAGAAGGCCGCGACGCAGCCCTGCGTGCCGGACGCCCCCACCAGCGCCCATGCCGCCATGGTGACGAGGCAGGCGGGCACGAGCGCGCCTGCCAGGCGCAGGACGATGCCCGCCGCGCGCGGGCAGGCCTGGGTTACGATGCCGCCGTCGGGGTCGTATGCCGCATGGGGGGAGGGGGCGTCGGGCGAATCCGCCGGCTCTTCCCCCGCCGAGCGGCACGAGTCGTCGAGCACGTCGCGCACAAGCTCGGCAAGCGAACGGCGGCCCTGGCGAGGCCGGCCCAGCCCGGGCAGCATCTGCGCGGCGAAGTCGGCGGCGCTTGCGGTGCGGGCGTCGGGGTCGGGCTCGAGCGCGTCGAGCAGGGCGTCTGCCGCGCGCGGGTCGATCGAGTCGGAGATGGCGCAAGGGTCGGGGGCGCCTGCCAGCACGAGGTCGCGGCTCTGCGCTGCGGCGTCCGCCGCGAAGGGGCGAAAGCCGCACAGCGCCTCGTACATGACGGCGGCAAAGGCGAAGACGTCGGTGCGCACATCGACCGCCCCGCCTTCTGCCTGCTCGGGGGGCATATAGCCCAAGGTGCCGCCGCGTGCCCCGGAATAGCCCGTCATGCTGGAAAGCGTCGCCATGCCGAAATCGGCGAGCTTCACGCGGCCCGACATGTCGACCATGATGTTGTCGGGCTTGATGTCGAGGTGGAGCACGCCGTTGTCGTGGGCGAACGCAAGCGCGTCGCACACGCCCTCCACCACGGCCGCGGCCTCGTCGCAGGTGAGCAGGCCGTCTTCGGTTGCGTCGAGCAGCTCCGCAAGGCTCGCGCCCTCCACATACTCCATGATGATGTAGGCGTGCGTCTCGTCGCTTTCGAAGTCGATCATCTGCACGATGTTGGGGTGAGGCAGCATGCTGGCTGTGCGCGTCTCGTTGAGCGCGGCCTTGAGCAGGGCGTTTTTGCGCGCATCGGTGAGATAGCCGGGGGCGCCCTCGGCAAGGGGGCCGGCGGGCATCTGGGGGCGCAGCTCGATGGACTTGATGGCCACGCGGCGCATGAGGCGGGGGTCCCAGCAGACGTACACCGTTCCAAAGCCGCCCTGCCCCCGCGTCTCGAGCACGCGGTAGCGCCCGAGCAGAAGCTGTTCGGCCAAGGTCTGTGGGTCGGTGGCGGGTGCGGGCAAGAACGTGCTCCTTCAGTCGCGGGCCTTATTCGCCGGGGCGCGTGGGCGCCGGCTTGTCGGGATAGGCAATTCTACCCGCTGGGCGTGTGCACCCGGTGGTGCGGCGTTGTTTGAGGCGCCTGAGGTGCCGGGCAGGGGCCCGCCTTGGGTAGGATGATGAGGTCTTTCGGGCCGCGTGGGCGGCATGTTTGCAGGAGGCAAGGCATGGTCTATCGCGTTCTGTCCATCTTGAACCACATCGCCTTCGGTCTTATGACCTTGGCGTTTGCCGTGTGCCTCGTGTACACGATCAGCGCGCCCGTGGTGCAGTCGGGCGTGCAGCAGGTGCAGCAGTCGGCGGAACAGATCGCCTCCTCGGCTGCCGAGGCGATGCAGTCCGAGCTCACTCAGCAGACGGACGAAGCCCTGAGCGGCGTGAATTCGGCACTCTCCCAGGTGAGGCGGGCCCTCGAAGGCGTGTGGGAGACGTTCACCGCGCCTGAGTAGGGGTGTTTGTGTGCATAACATGAATCACCGTGTTCTACTTGCCGAGAGGCTGGGCGCTCATCTATAGTTTGTTCCTGCGCGGGCGTGGCGGAATTGGCAGACGCGTATGGTTCAGGTCCATATGGCCGCAAGGTCGTGGGGGTTCAAGTCCCTTCGCCCGCACCACTTGAGATTGAAGCCTCGGCTGAAAGGTCGAGGCTTTTTTCTTATCTTGTGAGCCCCACGCACGGGGTCTGCGCACGCATGGTATGATGTGCGCCCACGGAGGGATGGCAGAGCTGGTTTATTGCAGCGGTCTTGAAAACCGCCGAGCGGCAACCCCGTTCCGAGGGTTCGAATCCCTCTCCCTCCGCCAGATTGGTTTTAGCCGAGCGGCCCCATGTGGGTCGCTTTTTGTATCCGGCGCACTCAAGGTTGCGCAGAGCTTGAGAGGACCACCATGAAGCAGTGCCGCCCCTTCCCCCAGGCCGTCATCACGAAGAAGGGCGCCCGGTTCTTGGCCGAGGGCAACGTCTGGGTGTTCGACGCCGAGGTCCTGCGCATAGACCCCGCCCCCGCCGACGGCCGCGAGGCAGTCAACGGCGACGTGGTGGACGTGGTTGACGAGAAGGGCACCTACCTGGGCACGGGCCCGGTGTCGCTTGAGTCCAAGATTCGCGTGCGCCTCGTGTCGCGCAACGCCAACGACCGCTTTGACGCCGACTTCTGGGAGCGCAAGGTGCGCTGGGCCTGGGAGTATCGCAAGACCTGCATGGGCGCCTCGGCGCTGCCGGGGTGCGAGCCTGACACGAATTGCTGCCGTCTCATCTTCTCGGAGGCCGATGGCTTTCCGGGCCTTGTGGTGGACCGCTACGAGGACATCCTGGTGGCCGAGGTGCTCACGGTGGGCATGGAGCGCCTGAAGGCGGCCATCTTGCCGGCGCTTGTGCGTGTGCTGCGCGAAGACGGGCAGTCCATCGTGGGCGTCTACGAGCGCAACGACTCCAAGGTGCGCGAGAAGGAGGGGTTGCCCCTCTACAAGGGCTGGTTTGCGCTTGAGGGCGAGGTCGAGCCCGAGACCACCCGCCGCATCGTGTGCGAGAACGGCATCAAGTACGACATCGACTTCGAGAACAGCCAGAAGACGGGGTTCTTCCTCGACCAGAAGTTCAACCGCCGCGCGGTGGCGAGGCTGGCGCGCGGCCGCCGCGTGCTCGACTGCTTCACGCATGTGGGCACGTTCGCCTTGAACGCCGCGGCCGCAGGCGCCGAGTTCGTGCACGGCGTGGATGTGAGCGCCACGGCGGTGGACTTGTGCCGAAGCAACGCCCGGCTCAACGGCCTCGATGTCACGACGCGCTTCACTTGCGCAAACGTGTTCGATTTCCTGCCGAGCCTCGAGACGCGCGACGGCATGCGCGAGGCGGGCGGCCCCTTCGACCTCATCGTGCTCGACCCGCCGGCGTTCACGAAGAGCCGTGCGAAGATCCGCGAGGCGGCCGGCGGCTACAAGCAGATCAACGCCCGCGCCATGAAGCTGCTGCCGCGCGGCGGATACCTCGCCACGTGCTCCTGCTCGCACTTCATGGCCGAGGACATGCTCAAGAAGGTCGTGGCCGAGGCGGCCCACGATGCAAACGTGCAGCTGCGCCAGGTGGAGATACGCCAGCAGGCCCCCGACCACCCCATCGTCTGGGGCATCCCCGAGACCAACTACCTGAAGTTCTTCATCTTCCAGGTGGTGTAAAGCCAGCTCGGCCTGCCGCCTTCCATACGAGCGCCCCGCGCCCCGTCGAGTCCAAGAGGACCCGCCGGGGCGCTTCTGTATATCACTGGCTGTTTTGTTTGCTCAGCTCGGTGATAGGGTCGTACTCCTTGGGGTTGTACCAGGTCACGAGGTCGTCGGATGGAATGACGGCATCGGCGGGACGGGTACAGGTGCCGCTCGTGACCCAGTCGGGGAAAGTGCCGCAGGAGGCAAGCAGCTCGTTCATGGTGACGAACTCGAAGCCTTGCGCCTGGTAGGCCTCGATGATTTGGGGAAGCGCAATCAAGTCGCGCTCTCGGTCGCCGCCAGCGTCGTGCATGAGGATGATGGAGCCGTTGAAGGCGTCGGGGTTGGAAGCGAGGGTCGCGCCCGTCACCTCGGTGCAGTTCGAGACGATCTTGGCTGCGCCGTCTTCGAGGCCGTATCCTTGGTGTTCGATATCCCAGTCTTGCGAGTCGAGCCCCCAGTAGGCGGTGTAGGCGAGGTTGCCGCCTGCCCGCAGGTAGGCGAGGAAGCTGCTGCCGTAGAAGTTGCCGTATGGTGGTCGGATGACGTTGGACTCGACGCCACATGCTTGCGACACGGCCGACAGAGAGCGCGTTATCTCGTCGGCGCGGGCGTCATCGTCAAGCTTAAGGAGGTCGGAGTGCGAGTATGTGTGGCTGGCGACCTGATGACCCTCCTCCACACATCGGCGAGATAGGGCTGCATAGTCTTCCCCCGCATCTACTTGAGAGCCAAGGTTGAAGAACGTTGCCTTTGCTCCGTAGCGCGAGAGGATGTCGAGGTACTGAGGGGTATAAGTCAGGTCGGGACCATCATCGAATGTTATGGAGACAAGGCGACGTCCGTCAATAGGGTTGATCTTATCGCCCAAACCAATGATGAGGTCCTTCGGCTCTTCGGTCACGCCCAAGTCAACGGTTTTCCCCGAGTGAACCCCCGTCACAATGCTTGATACGCCAGCCTTCCCCCATTGAACCACATAACCGATTTTTACAAGGAAGTATTTGTCTTCGGGTACTTGTGCCCCACAGGGGATGTCGGTGTTTTGCGCAATGACTGCTTCGGTTGTGTCACTCCCATTTGAGAACTCGAGGATATCATTTTCAGCGAGGCGGTACTTATCGACATCCACCTCCTTTCCGTTCACGCGCAATGCATAGTGCTCGCCGCTGCCTTGCTCTATAATTTCAGGAATCTCCCCCTCGGCGCTGACGGCGACTAAGTTGCCGTTTGATGGATGGGCATATCCTAGGTTGACAATGTCCTGGGCAGTTGCGCCTACAGGAGCCGTGCGTACCGAGCCGTTTACCGTGCATACTACAGCGCGGTGCGTGTACCATACTGCTCCTGCAAGCCCCAGTGTTGCGAGGCTGGCGATGCCGATACCTGCGGCCTTGAGAACTTGCCTGCGCGTGATTTCCGGCTTGGGGGATTGATTAGAGTAATGGTTGCGACTGGCATATAGGTTGCTTTGCCGGGGTCGCATGGTGCCGCCCTCTTTGTAGGATCGATTTCTATTTGGCCCCATGGAGTTTAAAACCAGCCCGCATTGAGGCGTCTTTGCATAGCTTTGACACACGGCGAAGGGCCGCTTAGAACACCATCAACATATGTGCCCATTCTCGACTGAAGAGCTCTGATATCGTTTGTTCCGAACAGGCCATCCTGGGTTGTTCCGAGGACGCGTTGCAAAACTTTGATAAGCCCATCGCCATAGAGCGTGCCATCGCAATGCCATCCACTTGTTAGGGCGCTGTTGGCCTGAATTGTTGCGTAATATTGGTGATAGATATAAAGGTTAAAAGACACTCCGAGTTGATTGGCAAGTAATGCCGATGTCCCTTGGCCCCAATAACCGTCCTCATTAATTGCCACATAATTTACGAGTTCGTCAAAACTCATCGAGGCAATCAAAAGGCCGGTTTCGTATTCCTCCGTTTCGAGTTCTTCTTCGATTGCCTGCGCATGCGCAATGGCTGGTCCCTTGATCGCCGCTATTGTCGCAGCCGCTCCTAAAACTCCGACTCTTTTGATAAAGGCGCGCCTGCTGATGGCAAGATTCGACACTGCTCTTCCTTTCGATCGTGGAGATATTCAAGTCAGAATTTGAATTACCAAGGACGATTTGCTCTGGCGAAGTTTGCTTGAATGACACGAACGCATGTTGAAGGGGCGGAGATGATTCCATCCTGTGGGGTTCCAACGCAAGCCTGAAGATGGCGGATGGTGGTTGAGCCCATAATCCCGTCGGTCTCGCCCGATCCACAATGTGCTTGAATGGCACGGATGGTGGTATCACCAGCGAGAGAAGAGTCGCAGTACCATCCTGAAGTTAGGCCAGGGTTTGCATTGATATTCGATTGCCACTGATGGTAGACGCAGCCAGTGACGCTCAATCCATAGAGATATGCCTGCCAGGTTGATGTTGTCGCCATGCCCCAATAGCCATCTTCTGCCAAGGCAACCCTTGTCAGACTTTGCAGATCGAGTGACTGGAGGTAAAGGGAGTACTCTTGAGCATTTTCCTCGGTGATCTCAACGTCCTCGGCTGCGTGCGCAAGACGTATGCCTGATGCCCCGGATATCGCAAGGCCACCCATGGCGCCGACGAGTCCAACCGAGGCCCTTAGAAGCTCTCGACGGGTGATGGGGGTTGATTTAGGCGCGTTCATTCTTGATCTCCTTATGCAGTGATGTATAGGGAACGGCGGGTCTGCCTCGCCGCGTTTGCGAGCCTAGCGGTATCTGATTGAATGAGAGAAATGCAATGTTTGATACAGCCAATTTAAGTTCTGGATTAATCGATGCAATTTCTGCATTTAATAGTCTATCAGGGACTATAAACTTAAAATGGTTTGAAAACCGCGAGGAGGTGCCTGTGTTTGACTACATTCGTGAGTTTCAGATACTAGCCGAGCATCTTAACTTCACGAGTGCTGCGCGAGAGCTGCGACTGTCGCAGTCGGGGCTGAGCCGGCATATGGCGGCGCTTGAGCAGGAGCTGGGGTTCGAACTTCTCACACGCGGCCCCGGCAGTCCGGTGAAGCTGACGGCGGCGGGGGCGCGCTACCTCGAGTGTGTGGGCGGGATACTCGGCGCGCACGACCAGTTGGTGCGCGAGTGCAAGGCGCTTTCGAACAGCCGGGCGGCTCCCTTGCGCATCGCTATGGCAGAATCGAGTGGGCAGCCAGCCTGCATGGCATATGCTGTCCTTGCGTCCATGCGCGACGGCGATGAAGGATTCTCGTATGAGCTTGTGACGGACAGGACCAAGACCGTTGAGCAGTTGGTGGCCGAGTCGGCGGCCGATGTGGCGTTGGCCTACTTCGCGCCGGGGGATGGGGGCGCCGGGGACGAGCTGGGGGCCTCGGGCGTCTCCTATGACTTCATGTACAACGAGCCGCTGAGTGCCTGGGTGCATGAGGACAACCCTGTCGCCGACGCAGACGTGACCCTGGAGACCCTTGCGGAGTGTCGGATTCCGGTCTCGTCCAACCGCATGTTCAAGACATGGACCGACGGCATCGGCGCGATATTCGAGCGACAGGGTTTGCATCCCAAGACCACGACCAAAGACGCTTCCTCGCTCAACGAGTTCCTCGTGACGCTCAAAGAGAACGAGGCTGTGTTCACCTCAAGCTTCTTGCGCTATATGGTGCCTGGAATCAACCCCTGTGCCACCGAGGTGCACCTAGCTTCGGGCACGACCCTTGTGGGCCCGGTCTATCTGATCTCTCGCCAAAGCGACGACAACGCCACCTTGCAGCGCTTCGCCTCCCTCTTTCGCCGCGAGGCCCAGAAGCACCAAACCCAGGTGCGCTGGAGCATGCAGGGGTAGCCTGGTCCCGTGTTGCCCCTACCAGTCAATCGTAATCCCGCTGGGGGCGATGACCTGCTCGGTGATGTTGTAGCAGTAGCCCAAGGGGTCGGACTCGAGGCCGATGGACTCGTGGGAGGCTGCCAGGTCGGCGGTGTAGTCTTTGAGCTTGAACACCTGGTGCCAGCCGTTTGAGATGTGGTTGACGAGCGGGGTCCACATGAGGTTGACGAGGCTGACGGGCCCTGCGGAGCCCAGGCGCTCGAACTCACAGGTGAAGCAGCCTTCCACGTTGGCGTAGGAGTACGGCTGGTTCGACAGGAAGTTGCCCAGCGAGAAGACGACGAGCGTCTGCGAGCCTGTGGGCGCACCCGCCTCATCGCAGCCGTAATACCACTCGATGGGTTGGATGACGTGCGGGCCGAAGCCCACGATGAGGTCTACGCCCAGGTTGGCGAGCAGCTGCGCGTAGTGGCGCTGCGTGTCGTTGGGGGAGAAATCGTTCTCGCTGCCCCAGCTCATGGCGACGATGACGACGTCGGCCACCTCATGGGCGCGTGCGACGTCGGCCGTCATCGCCTCGTCGGACGCCGCAGCCACACACCAGGGCGCATCGGTGGGCACGCTGTAGCCGTTGAAATAGTCCGAATAAGACAAAAACGCGAACGTGATGCCCCCTCGCTCGCAGGTGCGGATGCGGTCGCGGTCTTCCTGGCTTGAGAAAGTACCCGTCATGAGCATCTGGGGGAACTGCGCCCAGGTGGCGCACGAGTTGAGGATGCCCTGAAGACCCTCGTCGAGCGAGTGGTTTGTGGCCGTGGTGCACATGTTCCAGCCGAAGGAGACGACCTGCCCGGCGATGGTGCTGGGCGAGTTGAAGACGGGGTAGCCCGATATACCTAGATAGTCGCCGCCAAGGATGGTCTCGATGTCGATGAAGCTGAGGTCGTGGGAACTCACGATGTCGGCGACGCCCTGGTACATGGGGGTGAAGTCGTACCAACCGTCGCTCATCTCGCCGGCGTTGGCGTCGGCGGCGTTCACCACGGGCATGTTCATGAGATGGTCGCCCACGGCCGAGAAGCTCACACGGCGATAGGAGTCCTCGCGAATCTCCGGGGCGGGCTCAACGGCGCGCACCTGGGCGTGGGAGGCAAGGCTCCGGTCGTGCGATGGGTCGAGCAGGCGGGCGGCCCCGACGCTTGCAAGCGCCGTGAGCGCGGCGAACGCCCCCGCAGCCGCGAGGAACTCGCGTCGGGTTGCCTTCTTGCGGGCGGCGCGCACCTCCAGGCTTCGATTGACGCTGACGCGGCTGTCTGTCGGGGCATCTGCTTGCGCCTGTCGGCTTTGGGCATCGCCGCGATGTGCCTGGCGGTCGCTTGCGCCCTGCCTGCCGGCCGCATGGCGCCCGTTTGGCATGGGCTCGGGGTTAGGTTGTGCGAAGTGCTTTCCCGACATGGGCACCCTTTGGGACGTTGCGGTATCGTGTGCCGCCAAGGATACCAGCAACGGGAGGCTTCTGTGGCGCAAAGCGATGACGAGAGATATATGGCCATGGCCTTGGAGGAGGCCCGGGCTGCCGGCGAGCTGGGGGAGGTGCCCATCGGGGCCGTCGTCGTGCACGAGGGGGAGGTCGTCGCCCGCGCCGGAAACCGTCGCGAGACCGAGGCAGACCCCGCCGCTCACGCCGAGTTCTCCGCGCTTGCCCAAGCGGCTCGCGTTTTGGGGCGCTGGCGCCTCACGGGCTGCACCGTGTATGTGACGCTGGAGCCTTGTCTCATGTGCGCCGGGCTTATGGTGAACTCCCGCATCGACCGCTGCGTGTACGGCGCGCCCGACCCCAAGGGCGGCGCGGTGGGCACGCTCTACGACGTGAGCCACGACCCCCGTCTCAACCACGAGTTCGAGGTGGTGGGCGGTGTGCTCCAGGAAGAGTGCGCCGAGGTCTTGCGGGCGTTTTTCAAACGCCGCCGCGTCGAGGCGAAGGCTGCCAAGCTCGCGGCGCGCACAGCGGCGCAGAATATGCCCCAAAGTGACGAATCTGAAAGAAATACCTAAACAATAGGGTGATTTTCCTGCTGAAACGCCCTCTTTTTATGCATACGGGGCCGGAGAGTGGCGAAATGGGCGCATATGGGTCATACTGCGATGCATGGATACCACGTTTGCCGAGCTCGGGCTAAACGAGCAGCTTCTCCAGGGCGTAGAGGCCCTGGGCTTTACCAACCCCACGCCTGTGCAGGCGCAGGCCATTCCCGTCGTGCTGCAGGGGCGCGACGTCGTCGCCTCGGCGCAGACGGGCACGGGCAAGACGGCGGCGTTCACGTTGCCGGTGCTCCAGCTTGTGGGGCGCGCCGCCAAGGGCCAGAAGGCCCCCCGCGCCCTTATCGTCACGCCCACCCGTGAGCTTGCCCAGCAGATAGACGTCGTGGCAGACAAGCTCTGCGCCGTCACGGGGCAGCGCGTCGCCACCGTCATCGGCGGGGAGCGCTACGACCGTCAGCTCAAGCGCCTCAAGGCCGGTTGCGACGTGCTCGTGGCCACCCCGGGCCGCCTCATCGACCTCATGGAGCGCAACGAGGCCGACCTGTCGCATATCCAGGTTCTCGTGCTCGACGAGGCCGACCGCATGCTTGACATGGGCTTTTGGCCCAGTGTGCGCAAGATCGTGGCGAGGCTTCCCCGCACGCGCCAGACGCTGCTGTTCTCGGCCACCATCTCGGGCGACATCCAGCAGAGCATGCCCACCATGCTGCACGACCCCGTGCTTGTCGAGATCTCGCGCTCGGGGCAGACGGCCGACACCGTGGAGCAGCGCCTTGTGCCCGTGGTGCAGGGGCAAAAGGTTGCCCTGCTCACGCACCTCATCGAGGCCGACCATCCCAAGCGGGTGCTTGTTTTCTGCCGCACGAAGCAGCGTGTGGACTCCGTGGCCGCCGCCCTTGAGCGCGCGGGCCTCAAGGTGGGCGTCATGCACGCCGACCGTGCCCAGAAGCAGCGCGAGCGTGCCCTTGAGGGCTTCCGTTCCGGCAAGCTCGAGGCACTCGTGGCCACAGACGTCATGAGCCGCGGCATCGACGTTTCCGATATCGACTGGGTCGTCAACTTCGATGTGCCGCTCGACCCTGAGGATTACGTGCACCGCATCGGTCGCACGGGCCGCGCGGGCGAAAGCGGCGTGGCGTTCACGTTCCTTGCGCCCGACGAGGTCGGCCCCCTGCGCGAGATCGAGTATTTCACCAAGGAGCTTGTGCCTGTATGGGAGCCCGAGGGGTTCACGTTTGCCCAGGGTCGCATCGTCCCCAACGCCAAACGCGCCACCTCGCGCACGCAGCGCAGCCTGTTCAGCGGCTCGCGCTCGCGTGGGCGCGGCCCTGCCGGCGGGCGCTTCGGCAGGCATTCGTAGGCGGTGACGGACATGCGGATTGTCAAAGATGCGAACAACCTCCCCATGCCGCCTGCGAATCGCCCCGTGTCGCAGAGCGCAAGCCTTTGCGTTGATCGTCGCCATGCGTTGAAGATGGGGTTGGCGGCCCTGGGTGGGGCGGCGCTGGCCGGCCTTGCGGGCGGCTGCTCCGTTCTGGGTATCGAGAACCCCAACGACGTGGCCACCTACGATGACGTAGACCCCGGCGCCATCGAGCTTGACGGGCTCGACGTGCAGGTCAACGTTGAGAGCCGTTACTGGCAGTGGAGCATGATCGACGACGTGAACAGCGACCTCAACGGCAGCCTGGTGGTATGCGTTCCGGTGGTGGCCGTCAACCTCGGCGAGTCGAGCAGCGTGATCAGCGACATGTATTGCAAGGTTTACGGCCCCGACGGCTCGCAGCTTGCGAGCTTGGCGAACCGCTATGCCGACGACATCCGCAACACCGGCAGCATCGCGGTGAATGCGAGCACCTCGAGCAAGCTCTACCTGCCATACTGCGGTGCGGGCACCTATACCGTGCAGTTCGACAACTTGTTGGGCCGTAAGCCCTCGGTCACCCTCGACGTCGTCTACAGCGCGGACACCGGCGTGGCACCGTTCCCCACCACCCTGAACGGCGCCAATGCCAATGCGGCCATCCCGCAGGGAGAGTCGTTCGACGTGGACGGGCTCACGATGTCGTTTACCACCGACACCGGCATGTATGTGTGGGCCAACGTCTCCGCTCCCGGGGATGAGTACTGGGACGGCAGGGGCGTGGTGGGCATCCCGCTGCGCGTGACGAACAACTCGGGCAAGTCGATGGACTTCTCCTCGATTGCCTATAAGCTGTATTCGTCGCAGGCCTATCAGCTTTCCGACGGGTCGCAATGGTATCCCGACTCCGTGACGAACGGCCTGGGAACGCTAGCGGCCAACCAGACCGCGCGCGCTTTGATGTATTTCGCCTATGAGTACAGCGAGTGCACATGCTATTGCGTGTTCTGCCAAGACGGCATGCCGCTCGTGACCTCGGTGTGGATACCGTAGTCTGCATCTGGCTCTCATTGAATCAAAAGTCGTTGGCGAGCCCTGCTTCCAGCTGTTGGGAGCAGGGCTTCTTTAGATATCTAAACGCAAAAGGGGCCAGGCTCAAGCCCGACCCCTTGAATGTGCGCGTGGCGGAGAGCTAGGGATTCGAACCCTAGAAGGGACTTTATGGTCCCTTACTCGCTTAGCAGGCGAGCACCTTCGGCCTCTCGGTCAGCTCTCCGCGTGCTGAGGGAGCATACCGCAAACCGACAGGAGCTTTCAAGCCTGTTTGAACGGTTTTTCGGAAGCCTCTGCGTTATATCGCAAGAAAATCACGAATGGTTTGGTTGGGGATATCCCAAACAGCCATCTGCCACGGCCTTATCGGCAGGCTCAGCAAAAGAAGCTGCCCGGCACCGCTATGTCGCCCTTCGCCGCCGTCGCGCGAAGGCGTTCCCAGGAGAAGGCTCCGAGCAGCTCTTGGGCGGAGAGGGGCTCGGGCGTGTCGACAAGGCCCGTGAGGTGGGCCAGTTTGCCGATGAGCGCCTCGGGCGTCCCGAAGTGCGAGCGCATGAAGCCCAGGTCGCAGTCGCGCTCGCGTTTGGAGAGGCGACGCGTGCCGTCCGGCGCCATGAGCATGGGCAGGTGGGCGTAGCGCGGCGTCGCAAAGCCGAGCAGGCGCTGGAGATAGATCTGTCGGGCACATGAGCCGAGCAGGTCGCGGCCGCGCACCACGTAGTCAACGCCCATGAGCGCGTCGTCGACGGTGACGGCGAGCTGGTAGGCATGCACATGGTCGCTGCGTCGCACAAGGAAGTCGCCGCATTCATGGGCCAGGCACTCGCACTGGGTGCCGTATACCTCGTCTAAGAACGATATGGTGCCGGAG
>CAKUKJ010000021.1 GCA_934662525.1 uncultured Coriobacteriales bacterium
GATGCATATGCGCTTATGGCCGATGACACGTCGGTTGCATTGAGGAACGCCGTGAGATAGGCGGCTTCCTCCTGGGTTTCGACGGGGATGAAGTAGACTTTGTGATCAGGCACAACCACTTTGCACGTGCCATCGGGCAGCGTTTCGGAGCCAATGTAGGCGGCGGCAAATTTTGACCCGGACATCTCTTTCCAGACGACCTTATAAGGAGCGAATGTATAAGGGCCAACGGTCCAGATGGACCAAAACGGCTTGCCTTGTTGGAAGCGCCGGTAGCTTGACCTGGTTTCTAGAATGTTTTTGAACTGCGCCAAAAACTGAAACAGCCTCGGTGATTTAGCCGGGAGTTCCTCGTCGCCGAACATTCCAGTTTGTGGCACTATGACGAGGCTGTTGACGGCAGGCGAGGCGTTGAATCGGGATATCTCACGGCCGCGCAAAAGAGGGAACAGGAAGGTGTTTTCAACGTCAGCGATTTGACGTGGGAGCGCACGGCGTCCGTTGTTGGGATCGTTGGCAATGCGGGTGATTCCCTTATGGGTCGTTTTTGATGCACTGACGAAGAATATGCCATTTGCGTCGGTAGTGATGCCTTTTCTGGCCGTGTAGGCGCCGATGTCGGAGGCTGCGTCCAGGAGATTTGACCACAGTGGCAACTGGTCTTTTGTGCCGACAAGCCAAGGGCCGTCTGTTGACCCAGGAATGGGAATCGCTTGCTTTTCTACGGGGCAGGCAAGGAGGTCTTTGCCTGCTTGTTTGCCTTGCGGCCTATGGTATTCGCGATAAGAGACGGGGTAGGCCGTTGGCCGGTTGTCTCGTCTCACAAGGAGAAGAGCGGGCCAGTTTGCCACGCCTTCGAACGGCCGTATCTCCTTGTAATCCTCTATGAGTTCCACGCTCATCTGCTCGATTGAACCGTCTGCGTGATGGAGCGTCCAGCGCCTAAAGCCTTGGCTTGATTCGTTTTTGAACACTGTTCCTGTAATGAGGAATGCCAACGAGCCTCCCGGGCGAACGAACCGCTCCAAGGCATGGTACGTAACGACGGTGGATAGGTCCGATTGAATGCCGCCGACCCAGTTGTCCTCGCTGAATATGTCCATGCGCTCGCATAGCGGTTTGATGAACTCGGCATACGAACGGGGGAGATTACTCCACTTGACCCACGGTGGATTACCTACGACGAAATCAATATCCTGGACGCAGCCTGCTTTGATTCTGTCAAAGAGGATGAAGCACCAAATGCCGTTCCAATGGCTTCGGTGGAGATCGACGAGGTCGGTCACGGTTTGCGACAAGATGCCCAACATGCCTGAGTCAAGGGTGCGAACTGCAATTGACATGTTCTTGAGGGCGGACATGATGAGATCGGGCTCCAAGTCCGCGTCGACACATGTGCGCAAGTGATTCATTACATCGTAGAAGTCGGGCGAAACCGCCACCTCATAAGGTATTGCAAATGTGCGCTCGCCTTTTTCGGTGAGGATGCTGTGCGTGAACACGCCATTCTTGGGGTCGGCAGTATTGATGGCGTCGGCAAGAAATACAGGCAGGACAGTTTTTTCCGAAGGGGAGAAGTGACCTGAAAGAAAAACGACAAGTGATGCGCGCGCCGTGAGAACGGCAAGGGGATTGAGGTCGAATCCGTAGAGGCCTTCTAGGATTTCTTTTGCTGTGTTCTTGGGATGGGCAACTTCCAGGCGTCTTTTCACGGCCTCGAGAAGGAATGTTCCGCTGCCGCACGTTGGATCGAGAAGGGAGCTGTCTACAGTCCAACCTGCGGTGTCTAGAACATGTGCAGCAAGCCAATCGGGCGTGTAGTATTCGCCGAGGGCGTGCCTCATCGGGGCTGGCGTGAACTCCATGTAGAGGCCTTTGAACAGGTCGATGACTGATTCGGGGCTCTTTCTGGTTACATCGAAGTCCATTGAATCCAGGTTAGAAAGCAGAATCTGCAGCTTGTCTTGCAAGGATGTGATGATGTCCAATCCTAAATACCACGAGAAGAAGTCTGTCGTGAGCATGTTTTGGATGCCCCTAAGCTCAAAATACTTCCCGCTTTCCACTTCCTGCAGGAACTCTATCGAGGTCGTTGGTGCTGTAGGCACATCATTGTGTATGAGCGCGTGCGCCGCGCACACCTTCGCTGTGATGGCGATGTATGTGTTAAGGGCAAAGACATATGCTTGGGGATACGCCTGATAATCTGCACCGTGCATAGTCGCCGCGCTGGAGAGATATGCCTTGAGGCGCTCCGAGCTGATTCCATCAACCTGGCCGAACAAACGAGACCATTCGGTAAAAATGAGTTTGGTGCGCGTGGGCTCGGCGCTTTTGCATGCATCGACAATCGCGCTGTAGAGCGATGGTATAACCTGTCTGCCGACTTCCGTATCCGGTCCGATGAACTGTCTGAGCGCCGTTGGGCTTACAAGGGGTTTCCCTCCATGCTGAATAAGCGTCAATAGCCTGTATAAACAGGCGGAGTCGAACGGCTGTGGGTCATCCCAGAAAAAGGAGCTTTCTCTTGCATTGCCGAAGGAGATGGTCTCGCCATCCCATACGACGAGCGAGTATGCGCCGTTGCGGCGACCCTCCTCTTCGGCTAGCAGCACGCAATATTCTTCCGCCTGTTTGCGTGCGTGACGAAGCGGCGCACCTGCCGACTTGTTGAAGGACCTGGGAGGCTCGTATTCGATGATAGTAGAGCCATGGACGGCATCCAGGCGATATTTTCCGGAGTGAAAGGATTGCTCGTATGTATATGGATTCCAAAAGATATCGTACTGCTTACAAAGCGACTTCAGGATACCTTCGGTTTCAATCTTCAGCTGCTCTTCGTTGCGGGATGCATGCGTGATCTCAAGGATTTTTGATGCGTGAGGGTGCAGGTCGGCGACGGTGAGTGTCGCGGTCACACTGGTGCTATCGGTCATTCAATCCTCGTCTCGTTGCTTCGTGCATGTCTTTCTTGAACGATACACCTTTAGGTGGACGAATGCCTTGCTGAGATTGTGCTCCGGCTTGGGTATATGGGATTCCTTGATTTATGGTGGGCGGGGCGTGTCTATGTACGAGAAAAAGTTGCATTCTTGCGAGGGAGTTGCTGACATGGCGGGAGGTACGTGTGATGCGGATTGAGCGACAGAGGTGCTTGCGGGCGTTTGGAGGCTACGTGGCGGCGTATGACCCGGTCGACCCGAAGATTGCGCTCAAGGTGGAGCACACGTACCGTGTGGCTGAGTTGGCGCAGGGAATCGCGCGCGACGAGGGGTTGCCTGCCGAAGATGTTGACCTGGCGTGGCTGTGCGGCCTGCTGCACGATATCGGGCGGTTTGAACAGGTACGCAGGTATGGCACGTTCAGCGACGCGAAATCGGTGAGCCATGCGGCCCTCGGGGTGCAGGCGCTGCTCGAGGAGGGGCATCTGTGGGACTTTGTGGATAGGGGAGATTTCGAGGCGGAGGCGTTTGTTGGCTTTGTTTCCACGGTCGTGGGCACGCACAGCGACTACCGCCTGCCTGAGGGGCTTGATGCGCGCACGCGCATGTTCTGCGACATCCTGCGCGATGCCGACAAGGTGGACATCCTCAAGGCGGTGGGGGAGGCGGATCTGGTGAGCGTGTTGGACGTGCCGATGGAAGAGATTCTCGCTGGGGCCATCTCTCCTGCGGTGCGCGATGCCTTCTATGCCCACCGTACGGTCAAACGTGCCGAGCGCTCCACCGCTACCGACATCGTGGTGAGTTATGTGTGCCTGCTCTTCGAGGTCGTGCATCCATACGGTTTGCGCGTTGCCAACGAGCAGGGCTACGTGTGGCGCCTGCTGGGCCTGCCGTTCATCAACCCCACCACCGCCGCCGAAGCTGCGCACATGGCTGGGCATTTGCGAGAGTGGTTGACAACCCGGTTGAGTGCGTAACGATCGCCGGTTGCAGCAACACGCATTTCAAATGCGAAACAGCTGAAATTTGGTAATTAGCCGATACGTTAATTTTGAAATGTGTGTTATTGATGTGTGGTGTACGGGCGAGCGTGAAATTGCATGCAATCCTGGAAGGCGGGCCGTTTTCGCTTGACGCTCATATACTACAGGAGTAGTATATCTATTGCCGTACTACCGTAGTCTTATCAATCAAGCAACCGTGAAGGGGCGCGCCGTGGAAGCCAAACTGTTCGACTCAGAGCTCAAGGTCATGGATGTGCTGTGGCGCGAGGGGCCCTGCACCGCCAAGCACATCTCCGAGGTCTTGCGCGACGAGGTCGGCTGGAACGTGAACACGACGCGCACGCTCATCAAACGTTGCATCGAGAAGGGAGCGATTGAGCGCACCGAGCCCCACTTCATGTGCAGCGCTCTTGTCCCTAAGGAGGAGGTGCAGCAGGCTGAGGCCGTCGAGCTTGTGGACAAGGTGTTCGGCGGATCGCCCAGCGGGTTGATGGCGGCTCTGCTCAGCCGCCAAAAGCTTTCTCGCGAGGAAATTGACAAGCTCAAGCGTATCGTCGACGAGCTCGAGTAACGCGCGCGGTACAGGAGGGGGACGGACATGCTGACGCCTGACTTGCTTTCCATGAGCCTGACCGGCGCCGCCATGGCGCTTGCCGTGGTGGTTGCGCGTACGGTATTGCTCAAGCGCCTGCCCAAGGCGACGTTCGTCGTGCTGTGGTCGCTTGTGGCATTGCGCCTGCTCGTGCCCGTCGCCATACCCATGCCTGTGAACGCCTACTCGCTGTTCGCTGGCCCTGCCCAGGCGGTGTCCGAAAAGGTAAGCGCGCTGCTCGGCCAGGTAGATACCGGTAGTACGGCAACTCCGGAATCAAACGTGCAAGCAACTGAAGACAATCAAGCGAATGTGAGCGGCCAGGCAAATCCGGCAGAAACCGCAGGCGCATCCGATGCTGTGGCCCGGGCGGCAGGTGGTACGGCAGAAGGTTTGGCCGGCCGGTTCGCGCAAGGTGTGTCCGCGGAGCAAGTTGGCAGTGCGATTCAAAGTGGTGCGCAAGAATCGGCTGCATCGCACGCAAATACGAGCACTTCCGATGTGGCCGGCAATTCAACTGACGCAGCTCTACCTGCAGCTGGGGAAGAGGCCTCAGGGGCGCGTTCGGTTCGGGCTGGTCTGGAAGGTTCGGATGAATCCGGTTTTTCGCCCGTGGGTTGGGTAAGCTCACTTGTTCAGGCAGCCCAGTCTTTCCCCTGGCAGGCGGTGTGGATTGGCGGGTCGGTTGTATGCGCGGCGGGGTTGGTGTTCTCCTATCTGCGTGCACACCGGAGGTTTGCCGCCTCGCTGCCCGTGAGCGACGAGGGCATGCGAGGCCTGTTTGCCCGGGCCTGCCAGGAGACAGGCGTGCTCCAAAACGCTGAGCTGCGCCAGTCCGACCAGGTGAACGTGCCGCTCACCTATGGCGTGTTGCATCCGGTGGTTCTCATTCCTAAAGCATGCGCGGTCGGTTCCCCCGAAAATCTCGCTCGGATGCGGTTTGTGCTGGCGCACGAGCTGTGCCATGTGCGCCGCCACGATGTCGCGCTCAAGTTTGTGCTGGCTGCGGCCCTGGTGCTGCACTGGTTCAACCCGATGGCCTGGGCCATGTGGGTCCTAGCAAACCGCGACATCGAGCTTGCCTGCGACGAGACTGTCGTGCGCCTGCTCGGCCGTACCTCTACGGGCAAAACGCGCGCCAGCTATGCACGTGCACTTATCGACATGGAAGAAACCAAGAGCGGCCTTGCCCCGTTGACGCTGTGCAGCGCCTTCAACAAGACCGCCATCGAAGAGAGAATCGTGGCAATCATGAACATCAAGAAAGCAACCTGTGCAAGCCTGGTCGCATCGTCGCTGCTTATCGTGGGTGTGCCAGCGGCATTTGCCAGCACGACCTACTGGGGCCTGCCCAACGGCGGCGAGGCCTACTCGTACAGTTACGACCCTGCCGATGTCGCCTCCTCGGCTGACGGGGATACGGAGCAGCAGGGCGTGGCAGCCGAGGAAGTTTCGGCGAATCAGGCAAGCTCGTCGTCGGTGGCAAACGTCGGCTCTGCTTCTGCTCCAAGCGAAAACGACCAGCCAAGCGTTTCTGTCACTGCCGACGCCGACGGTGTTGCAGGCGTTGCCGGCAGCGCGCTGGATGGCATCCTCATTACGAGCGCGACTGAAAGCAACGACATGGTGACGACGCTGGTCGGTACCGCCTCCGAGGGTGCGGTTGAGACGACCGAGGACGATGCTGCAGCCTTCCTTGACACGCTCAAACCGTTCGGCCTTGCCTGGCAGTTTGAGACCACGAAGGACACCGACGGCACCATGCAGACCAACCTTGTCATGACCTATGAGGGCAAGACGGTGCACGCGGTGTACGACCACAAGTGCGGCATCTACATCGCCTCGGGCGAGGCTGACCTCATGCATGGCAAGGGGAGCGATGCCATCGACCTTGAAGTAACCTACGCCGACGCCGGTGCGACGCAACCCGAGGGTCTGACGCCCGTCGAGGACCTGCACGACGAGCTCGACCGCGACGCGGACGGTTCGCTTATCACCGCCTACTACGTGTTCACGCCGCAAACGATGGGCGACATCGCAAACGACGACGCTTCCGATGCGGTGACGTATACGGCGAGCGCCTCAGCAAGCGAGGAGACGGACGACGAGACCGCCGATGAGGTTCCGGAAACCGTCGCTTCTTCCCAGTCCGATGAAGAAAGGGTCAGGCATCAAGAGCTTGAAAGCAAATTCGCCCCGTTCGAGAAGCTCGGCCTTTCCTACGACCCCAAGACAGGCGATCTCACCTACACCGACCTTACCAGCAAGAATGCGAAAGCCCAGCATGTGAGCAAGTTTGCCGATGTGGTTGAGACGGACGGGGGCATTGGTAGCGCGTTCACCTACTCCGACGGCACCACCGACGGCCTCGCTCTCCGTACCGTCTACGACAAGTTCGGCACCCTTACCGGCCTCGAGGAATTCGACGGCGACCTCAGTTTCGACCTGGCGCAGAAGCAATAGGTCTCGCTGCGTCTTTGTTGAACACTCTTTTGACGCCCGGGTATCCGGCCCCCGTCTGGGGGAGGAGCCCGGGCGTTTGCGCCTTACCCCTTCTTCCTCTCCAGCATCCCCAGCACCGCGATCGAGGCGATGACGACGGCGATGCCTGCAAGGTTGCCTGCGCCAAGCGCATTGTCGCACAGGGCCACACCGAGGGCGGCGGCCACGACGGTCTCGGAGGAGGCGGCCACGGGGATGAGGCTTGTCTCGCGCACATACTGGATGCCGCGGTAGTAGAGCAGGTAGGCGATGCCGGTGGGGATGAGGCCGATGCCCAGGCCGGTGGCAAGCACGGCGGGCTCCAAGATGGCCGGGCTCGCCCAAGGCTGGGCCATGGGAACAAGTGTAAGCGCGGCGAAGAAGTAGCTATACGCGCTCATGGCGAAGCGGTCGAGGCCGGGCGTGGCATAGCGGCTGATGATGGGGATGAGCGCGTAGCACAGCCCTGCCGCGATGCCGAGCAGGATGCCGATGACGCTTGCATGGGGCAACTCAAGCGTGCCCCCGGTGGCCGCAAGCATGCAGCCCGCCATCGTCGCGACCAGGATCAGCACCTTCTTCAAGGTCATGCGTTCGTGGAACAGCAGCACGGAGAACACCGCCCCGAAAACCGGGGCCACGTTCAAAAGCACGGCGGCCACCGTGACGCCCACGAGGTTCACCGACTGGCAGTAGGCGATGTTGTAGACGCCCTGCCCCAC
Organism: uncultured Coriobacteriales bacterium; assembly: GCA_934662525.1. GTDB lineage: Bacteria > Actinomycetota > Coriobacteriia > Coriobacteriales > UMGS124 > UMGS124. Next base: position 7,745 of record CAKUKJ010000021.1, read on the forward strand.
GATGCCGAGCACCGCGCATACGACGATATCGCGCAATGGCAGGCGCAACGCCCCCGGGCCCTTGAGTGCCACGGTGGCAACCGCCATGATGAAAAACGCAAAAGCCATGCGGATGAAAGCCGCCAGGCTGCTTGAGCAGCCCAGGTCGAGGAGGAGCTGGATGAAGGGCCCTGTCGTGCCCCAGACGGCTCCGCCAAAAAAGATGAGCAGAAAGCCTGTGGCTTGGCCTGCCGGTTTGCTTTGCTGCATGTGCTCTCGCCCGCCGTGCTCCTACCTGTGCGCCGGGCAGCGCTCGGACACGGGGCCGGGGAGGCTCGTGTCGGCGCCGACGCCTGTGGTCACGACCTCGGGCGCCTGGCCCGCGAGGGCCTCCTGCACGGCGTCGGCGAGCGCGCCGATGAGGCCGGGCGCATCGTTCAAAGCATGAACATAGGTGAAGCTCGCATCGCCTCCGGCGTGCTCCATGAAGGTGGCGCGCAGGTCGCGGTCTACCTCGAGGGCCGTCTCCATGTTCTCGGCGGTGAAGATGGGGCATACGACGCAGACGTCGCGCACGCCCTGTTCGGCCAAGGCCACCACGGTGGGCTCGGTGAGCGGCTGCAGCCACTTGCGGTTGTCGAAGCGAGACTGATAGCACGTGAGCGCATCCTGCACCGGGACGCCCAGGGCCTCCGCCAGAAAATCGCGCGTGGCCTCTACCTGGTCGCGATAGGGGTCGCCGGCCTCGATGTCGGCAAGCAGCGTGGAGTGGCAGCTCACGAGCAGCTTCGATCCGGGTTTGTACGTCCAGGCGCTGCTCACGGCCGCGACGAGCGCCTCGCGCCAGGCCGGCTGGTCGAAGAAGCTCGGCACCTCGACGATACGGGGGCTCCAGCCGTGTTTGGCGAGGGCGGCCAGCTGCCTGCGGGCCTCTTTGAGGCAGGTGCCTGCGCAGACGTTGACCTGCATGGGGTAGCAGGGGAGCAGCACCACGGTGTCGCAGCCGGTCTCCTGCAGTTGCTGAAGGCCTGCTGAGATGCTCGGGTTGCCGTAGCGCATGGCGAGCGCCACGTGGGCCTCGGCCTCGCCCCGCTCGCGCAGTACTTCCTGCAGGCGTGTCGCCTGAGCTTTGCTGGCAATCATGAAGGGGGAACCCTCCGGCGTCCAGAACGCGCGGTAGTTCTCCACCGTGCGCTTGGGGCGCGTCTTGCAGATGTGGCTCACGAGCGGCTTGCGGATGAAGTAGGGCGCACTGATGATGGCCGGGTCCATGAGGAACTCGCCCAGGTAGCGTGCGACGGCCTCGACGGTGGGTTCGTCGGCGGTGCCGGTGTTCATGAGCAGGATGCCGAGCTTCATGGCGTTCGTTCCCCTTCGTGTGCAAAACGTGACTTGCCAAGTGTAACGAACCTGTAGGCGCATGCCGGGCGCGGCCGATTGAGTTTTCGCAAAGAGTGGAAGCGAACGCGCGAATGGCCCCCTCTCTTTGGCGCTGCCCACCATAATCTGACGGCGCGGGGTTTATACTGGACGCGTTCATGCTGCTGCCTGTGCAACTTATATATATAAGGGGAGGGAAGAAGACTCATGTCGCCATTTATCTGGCTCGCCATTACCGTGGCCCTGGGCCTTGCGGAGGCGGCGGCGCCGGCTCTTGTGTGCCTGTGGTTCTGCCTGGGTGCGGCCGTGACGTTTGTTGTGAGCTTCTTTGTGGATGACCTGCTCGTGCAAATCATCGTCTTCGTGGTGTGCTCGGCGCTCGGTCTGGCGGCCTTGCGCCCCTTCATGAAGAAGAGCAGCGAGTCCAAGGAGAAGGACGCCGTCACCAACTCCGACGAGTACGTGGGCCGCACGGTCACCGTGGTGCAGCGCATCCCCGAGGGCGGCACGGGCCGCGTGAAGCTCGCCGACGTCTCGTGGATGGCCCGCATGCAGGATGGCTCGGCCCTGGCCTCGGGGTCCAAGGCGCGCGTGGAGGCCGTGGAGAGCACGGTGCTTGTCGTCAGCCCCTTGGGCCAGGAGTAGGCGCGTGCCTTGATCTGGCCCCGTAGCTGCCCGCTTGTTGGGTGGGCGGCAGACTTGTTTTTTGACCGATACTGCACGTTGAAGGATAGGAGAGAGCCATGTTTGACCCGTCTGACCTCACGAGCATCCTCATCGTCATCGTTGCGGCGCTCATCGTGATCTACGCCATCTCGCGCTGCATCCGCATGGTGGAGCAGACAGACGCCTGGATCATCGAGTTCCTCGGCACCTACCGCTCCACCTGGAAGGCCGGCCTGCACCTGAAGCTTCCCTTTGTGGAGAAGGTCGCCGCGAAGGTCTCGCTCAAGGAGAATGTCGTGGACTTCGAGCCGCAGACCGTCATCACGCGCGACAACGTCACGGTCAAAATCGACACGGTCGTGTTTTTCCAGGTGACCGACGCCAAGCGTTTCTGCTACGGCGTGAACGACCCTATGAGCGCCATTGAGAACCTCACCGCCACCACGCTGCGCAACATCATCGGCGACCTCGAGCTCGACCAGACGCTCACCTCGCGCGAGTCCATCAACTCCCGCATGTCCGTGGCGCTCGATGAGGCAACCGACGCCTGGGGTATCAAGATCAACCGCGTCGAGCTCAAGGACATCGAGCCCCCGCAGGCCATCCGCGCCTCCATGGAGAAGCAGATGAAGGCCGAGCGCGAGCGCCGCGAGGCAATCCTGCAGGCCGAGGGCGAGAAGCAGTCGGCCATCCTCGTCGCCGAGGGCGAGAAGCAGTCGGCGGTGCTGCGCGCCGAGGCGTCCAAGCAGGCGCAGATTCTCGCCGCCGAGGCTGAGAAGGAGGCCGCCATCCTCAAGGCCCAGGGCGAGGCCCAGGCAATCCTCGAGGTGCAGAAGGCCACGGCCCAGGGCATCGAGATGGTGAAGGCGGCAGGCGCCGACCAGGCCGTGCTCACCCTCAAGAGCCTGGAGGCGCTGGCGCAGGTCGCCGACGGCCAGGCCACGAAGATCATCATACCCAGCGAGATCCAGGGTTTGGCAGGGCTGGCCACAAGCGCAGGCGAGCTGTTCCCGCCCACGAAGCAGCAGTAAGCGCCGCAACAAGTCCTAGCAACGCAAGCGTCCCCGATGCACGTCGGGGGCGCTTTTTTGTCGCTTGGCGGTACGTGGGGCAAAATAGGTGCCCTACAGCATTATGATAGCGCGCAACCGACTCGCGCCCCGCTTGCACCAATCCCATCGATGGAGGGGTCGTGCTGCTGGCGGGGCGCATAAGACTAGAGGAGCGAGGTATGCCCACAAGCTGCAACCCCAAATACTACGAGCTGGGCGCCCAGGGCTCGGCCATCCGCGAGCTGTTCGCCTACGGCTTGGCGCGCAAGGCCGAGATTGGCGAAGACAAGGTGTTCGACTTCTCCATCGGCAACCCCTCCATCCCGGCCCCCGCGCAGGTGAAGCAGGCTTTCACCGAGGCGCTTGAAGAGCCTGCCGTGGAGCTACACGGTTACACTCCTGCTCCCGGCTACGCCTCCACGCGCACGGCGATTGCGAACAGCCTGAACGCCCGCTTCGGCACGCATTATGATGCGAGCATGCTCTATATGACCATGGGTGCCGCTGCCGCGCTCGACGCCTCCATCAACGCGCTCACCGAGCCCGGCGACGAGGTCGTCGTCATCGCGCCGTTCTTCCCAGAGTACCAGATGTGGATTGAGAACGCCGGCTGCACCTGCGTGCTGTCGCCCGCCTGCCAAGACACGATGTATCCCGACCTGGCCGACCTCGCCTCCCGTATCGGGCCCAAGACGCGCGCCGTCATCGTGAACTCGCCGAACAACCCCACCGGCGCCGTTTATCCCCGTGAGGTGCTTGTTGGGCTTGCCGACCTGCTGCGCGCCGCAAGCGAGCGCAACGGCCGCACCGTCTACCTCATCGCCGACGAGCCCTATCGCGAGATTGCCTACGCCGAAGTCGAGGTGCCGTGGGTGCCCGCCATCTATGAGAACACCGTGGTGTGCTACTCCTGGTCGAAGTCGCTGTCGCTGCCCGGCGAGCGCATCGGCTACGTCCTGGTGCCCGACACCATGCCCGCGCACAAGGAGGTCTATGCCGCCATCTGCGGCGCTGCCCGCGCGCTGGGTTATGTGAACGCCCCCGCCATCGTGCAGAAGGTGGTGGAGAAGTGCTGCACGCTGCCCTCCGACGTGGCAGCCTACGCCACGAACCGCGACATCCTGCTCACGGGGCTGCGCAAGATCGGGTATGAGTGCGTGGAGCCCGAGGGCGCGTTCTACCTGTGGGTGCGTGCGCTTGAGCCCGATGCCCAGGCATTCTCGGCCCGTGCGCGCGACAACCACGAGCTGCTGCTTGTGCCGAGCGACTCCTTCGGCATGACGGGCTGGGTGCGCGTCTCCTACTGCGTGGCCAAGGAGACGATCGAGAACTCCCTGCCCGCGTTTACCGCGCTCTATGCCGAGTACCAAGGGTAGGTCGCATGTATTACGTGAGCAAGCGGCTTGAGATTTCGGGCGCCCACGCCGTCAACTCTTGCCTTGAGGGCTATTGCGAGGCGCTGCACGGGCATAACTGGATCGTCGTCGTGCACTGCAAGGCGGCCGAGCTCAACGAGGACGGCATGGTGTTGGACTTCACGCGGATCAAGAAGAACATCCACGGCGTCATCGACCACACGAACCTCAACGAGACGCTTCCCTGCAACCCCACGGCCGAGAACATCGCCAAGTGGTGCGCCGACCAGGTGGGCCCCACCTGCTACAAGGTGGAGGTGTGGGAGACCGAGACCAACAAAGCTGTCTGGGAACGCGACGAGTAAACGCTGCGGAACCTGATGCGCCGCGTTCTCCGCGGGGCTCGTTGCAGAGGGCGCTCCGTGTCGGGAGGCTTACGTGCGTTCGGTACGTATCGCCTCCCGACGCTTTGCGGACGAGCCCGCTCTTTGTGCCAGGGAACCTGATGCGCCAGTCTCGTTTTATCGCCAAAGTGCACTCTGTATCGGAAAGTCAATGCATTCAATCGCTTCGTTTTTCGGTAGTCCACGCTTAAGAAATTAGATAAGTCGCTTCATATTCGCAGGGGCCACTGATGCCGTCAATCAGGGCTTTACCACTATGGGGAGGCGCATCTTGAGGCAATCATCCTTTCGAGTCCGGGGGTCTGTTCCTGCTCCTGACTATTCAGGAGGCCTTTTACTTCGAATCTGTAACGCGGTTTCCAAGCTATGGCCAACCGTTTGTATCATCGTGGGTTTTATTGTCCTTGCGACCCTTCTTATTTTTGGGACTCGGGCAAGTGGTAATCCGAATGCCGTAGGGTATCGTACTCCCGTAGCCGCCTCTTTCGGGGCGCTGTATTCCGTGCCTGTGATTGTTGCCCTGGTTCTCTTTCGCGTGGGTAGACCAAAGAGATTCTCGTGGTGGTTGAGTGCCATGTTGTGCGCGCTTGTTATCACATGCAGCGCGTATCAAAGTGTTGCCGGCGGTGTACGGTCGCCTGCTTTATATGTGGCTTGCTTTATCGAGATAGGGTGCTTGTCTG
>CAKUKJ010000022.1 GCA_934662525.1 uncultured Coriobacteriales bacterium
GATGAGGACGTTCCGCAGGAAGACGATGTCGCACGTCGGCAACGCGGTCGACGGCTGCGCCAGGTTGCCGCGCTCGAACCGGGTGAGCGCCTTCACGTGCGGGCGCAGCGCCCATTCCCGGCCGTCCTGGTCGAAGTGCTCGACCAGGTACCGGGCGGGCAGGCCGTGCAGGCGCCTGAACTCGGCCTCGTCGGCCTCCACCATGTCCACGAAGGCGTCGCGCGTTGAGCGGCAGGGCCACGGGATGCGCGAGGCAAGCAGCGCCCCCCGCGATATCTGCCTCAGCTGCGGGGTGCCCGCCACCTGCCGGGCCACCTGCGGGGAATGCGTGATGACCGTGTAGAGGTAGTCGGTGTCGGAGGGATCATGCGGCACGAGGGCGTGCACCTGCTTGCCGAACGAGAACCTCCCCTGCTCCTTGCGCGCCATGATGAAGCCCGTGTTGGCCAACACCGTGCCATAGGCCGGCACGATGACGGCGCCGCCCGCCTCCACGAGCCAGTCGTCGATGCCGAACGACTGGCAGTTGTCCGCATAATAGGCATAGGGCCCCTTGCGAGCAGCGCGCTCGGCGACCGTCAGGTCCTGCTCGCCCTCCATCGCCGCCCGGCACACGTCGCCGAGCTTGATCATCTGCACCGTCATGCCCTGCATACCCCCTCAATGGCGCGGCCCGGACCGCGCAACCGTTTTTTTGACCGCAGGACATGATACCCGCAACAAAAGCGCCGCGCGCCCCGCGATTGAAAAAGCGAGCCGCACCCTTTGCCCGCCGCACCCCGATAATCTCCTACCTGATGTCGCCGCCGCGCGTGCCGGGCTGCCACACGCGCTCGGAGATGCGGAAGCCCTTGTAGCCCTCGCTGAGCTCGCCCAGGTCGAAGGGGGTCATCTGGTAGACGTAGCTCAGCCAGTTGCGCCAGAAGAGGTTGGCGTGCGCGCGCCAGGTGAGGCAGGGCTCGTTGGCGGGGTCGTCGTCGGGATAGTAGTTGCGCGGCATATCGATAGGGCGGCCTTGCCCCAGATCGCGGCGATACTCGGAGTCGAGCGTGCCCTTGGCGTACTCGAGGTGGCCGGTGATGAAGACCTGGCGCATGTCCGAGGTGGCCAGGATTGAGGGGCCCGTCACCGGGCTTGTGCCCAAGACGTAGAGGTCGCGGCCGATATGGGCTTCGAGCTGCGCCAAGTCGATGCCGGCGTGGCGGGAGTGCGGCATATAGAAGCGCTCGTCGAAGCCGTTGGTGAGGAAGTTGTACTCGTCGGTGAGCTTGGTGGCGAACACGCCGAAGAGCTTGCTGGGCAGCGCCACCTTGTTCACGCCATGGTGGAAGTACAGCCCCGCCAACGCGCCCCAGCAGATGTGCAGCGTGGAGTAGACGTTGGTGCGGCTCCACTCCATGACCTGGCAAATCTCGTCCCAGTAGTCGACGTCCTCGAAATCCATCTCCTCCACCGGGGCGCCCGTGATGATGAGCGCGTCATAGCGCCGCCCGCGGTAGGCCTCGAAGGTGTCGTAGAACTTGACGAGATGGTCGTGGGGGGTGTTTTTGCTCTCGTGGCTCGCCATGCACATGAAGTCCATGTCCACCTGCAACGGCGACTTGGAGATGAGGCGCAGGATCTGGGTCTCCGTCTCGATCTTCTTGGGCATGAGGTTGAGCAGCACCACCTTGAGCGGGCGCATATGCTGCTTGGAGGCGACGTTCTCCTCAAGCGCGAAGATGCGCTCGTCGTCGAGGATCTCTTTTGCCGGAAGGCCGGTGGGGATGTTGATGGGCATGGGCGCTCCTTGTGGCGCACGGCCTGCGTGTGCTGCGGGCAACGACGCAGACGGGCTCGAACGGCATGTATATATAAGATGCAGGCGATGCGGGCCCCTCCTTGCGAACCCGCACCGCATCGGTTTGCAGGGATACACGATACCTTTTTGGCAAGCCCGCATGCAAAGGGAAAACCGCGACCAACCAACATGTTTGTGAATGCTGGCTATCGATTTGCTCGATACCGCGTATCGGGCCCAACGCCGTATAATCCCTGCCCAGACAACCGGTGCAATTCCTGAGGCAATGCCTGCAGGTTTGCGCAAGCAACGAGAGGAGCAGCCCATGCCCGTGCTCATGAACAAGGGCGACGACCCGCGCCGCGCCGCATGGCTTTTCTACACCGACCGCGCCCAGCTCGACGGGTGGGGCCGCCAGATCGTGGAGGGCCGCTGGGACTCCGCGCGCCTGGCAGTGGACGAGGACGAGCTTGCCGCTGCGAAAAAGGCCAGCTCGCCCGTACAGGTGTGGGCGCAGGCCAAGACACTCATCCCCGAGGACTTCGACCTGGAGGCTGCGCGCGGCGAGGTGATGGAGCGCACCCAGGCCGCCATCGAACGAGCGAAGGAGGCGGCCGAGGGGGGCGTCGGGGGAACCGACGGGGCTGGCGACAGCGCGCAAGACGCACAGGACGATGAGGCGGCAGGCGTGACCGCCGCCGGCTGCGCGCAAGGCGTGCGGGAAGACGGGGACACGGCCCCCGACGCCGCCGAGGATGCCGAGGCGCAGGATGCCGACGACAGCCCCTTCGACTACGAGCCCGTGCCCGCCCCCGACGGGCTGCGCGTACTTGTGGGCACGACGACCCGCCAGGCGGCGCAGAGCTACTTGGCGGCACGCAAGACCGAGGGTGACGGCGAGGCGGCCGACACCGACCTGCCGGGCCTGCAGATGCTCGCGCAGCTCATCGACTACATGCGCGACTCCGCCGACGGCCTGCCCTCGTTCGCCATATGGCACATCGACGAGGCCGGCATCCTGCGCATGGTGCGCGCCAAGAAGGTCAAGGCGATGGCCGGAAACGTACTGAGCGTCAAGAACTGACGTATCCCGGGGTGGGCCGTGGCTGCGAACTCCTGCGGACTCGTCGCAAAGGACGCTCCGTGTGCAAAGGCTTATGTACGCCAGTACATAAGCCTTTGCACGCCTTGCCACGGCCCATCCCTGTCACCTCTGGTTGAAAGAGAGCGCAGGCCCATGCAGTACAACTTTGACGAGGTCGTCGACAGGCGCGGCACGAACTGCTGCAAGTGGGACGGGGCCAAGAGCGCCGGCCACTCCCCCGACGAGATCTCGATGTGGGTGGCCGACATGGACTTTCGCTGCCCCCAGCCCGCCATAGACGCCCTGGTGGCACGCGCGCAGGAGGGCATCTTCGGCTACACGCAGACGCCTGCAAGCTACTACAGCGCCATGTGCGACTGGTTCGAGCGCCGCCACGGCTTCAGGCCGCGCGAGGAATGGGTCGTCATCACGCCGGGCGTGTGCTTTGCCCTGTCCATAGCGGTGCGCTGCTTCACGCGCGAGGGCGACGCCGTGCTCATCCAGCCGCCCGTGTACTACCCCTTCGCCAACACCATCGCGCAGAACGGCCGCCGCGTCGCCAACGCGCCCCTCACCTGCAACGACGACGGCTCCTACTCCATCGACTTCGACGAGTTCGAGCGCGTGGTGGCCGCCGAGAGGCCGACGCTCTTCATCATGAGCAACCCCCACAACCCCGTGGGCCGCGCCTGGACAGAGGCCGAGCTGCGCCGTATGGGGGCCATCTGCCAGGAGCACGGCGTGCTCGTGGTGGCCGACGAGATCCACGCCGACTTCGACCGCCCAGGCCACCCGCATGTGTGCTACGCGAGCCTGGGAGAAGCGTTCGCGCAGAACTGCGTCGTGTGCACCGCCCCCTCCAAGACGTTCAACCTGGCGGGCCTGCAGCTCTCCAACATCCTCATCCCCAACCCCGAGCGGCGCCGCCGCTTCGCCGACGAGGTGTGCGCCACGGGCTACGACGAGCCGAACTGCTTTGGCCTGACGGCGGCCACGGCGTGCTTCGAGCAGGGCGACGAGTGGCTCGACCAGCTCAAAGGTTACCTGGAAGGCAACTACGCGCTCGTGCGCGATTTCATCGAGGCGCGCATCCCCGCCCTGAGGCTCACCGAGCCCGAAAGCACCTACCTGCTCTGGGTGGACTGCCGGGAACTGGGCCTGACCGGCAAGGAGCTTGCCCGCTTCATCAGGCACGACGCACGCCTGTGGCTCGACATGGGGACGCTCTTCGGCAAAGAGGGCGAGGGCTTCATCCGCTTGAACGTGGCGTGCCCGCGCAGCGTGGTGCAGGCGGCGCTCGAGAGGCTCGAGGCCGCCGTGAACGGGCTGCAACGCTAGGCAAGCGGCCAGGCGTGCCCCCGATTTGCGCCGGTTGGCCGCGAATCGGGGGCACGTAACACACTTGCCCAAAATGCAGGCAATAATGGGCGGGTGTTTTGACCGGCCGGCGGCGATGCCTCTGCCTCTGCGCAAGGGCGGCCGTGCCGGCATCTCGGGATTGTTCGATTCGCGCGAGCCAGGCCCGCGCGCAGCATTGGGAGGGTTGCCCATGGCGGCAGTTGAGCTTTTTGAGGGCGGGGCGTTCCTGCTCGATGGGAAGACGCTTGTGGCGGCAAGCGAGGCGCAGGCCTTCAGCGAGCAAACGGGCCGCGCGCTCGACGCGCAGGTCGGGCGCACGCAAACGATGGCCTACTCCATCATGGCGGCGCACAACACCTCGGGCTCCATGGAGCGCCTCAAGCTGCGCTTCGACGCCATGGCCAGCCACGACATCACGTTCGTGGGCATCATCCAGACGGCACGCGCCTCGGGCCTCACGGAGTTCCCCCTCCCCTATGTGCTCACGAACTGCCACAACTCGCTGTGCGCGGTGGGCGGCACCATCAACGAGGACGACCATGCCTTCGGCCTGTCCGCCGCCAAGAGGTACGGCGGCATCTACGTGCCCCCGCACATCGCCGTCATCCACCAATACATGCGCGAGACGATGGCGGGCTGCGGCAAGATGATCCTGGGGTCGGACTCGCACACCCGCTACGGTGCCCTGGGCACCATGGCCATCGGCGAGGGCGGCGGCGAGCTCGTGAAACAGCTGCTGCGCGACACCTACGACGTGAAGCGCCCCGAGGTCGTGTGCGTCTACTTGGAAGGCGCGCCGCACCCCGGCGTGGGCCCGCAGGACATTGCGCTGGCCATCATCGGGGCGGTGTTTGAGCGCGGCTATGTGAAGAACAAGGTCATGGAGTTCGTGGGGCCGGGCGTGGCCAGCATGGACTGCGACTTCCGCAACGGCATCGACGTCATGACGACCGAGACAACGTGCCTGTCGTCCATCTGGGTGACCGACGAGAAGACCCGCGAGTTCCTGGCGACTCACGGCCGCGAAAGCGACTATCGGCAGCTTGCCCCCGGCGAGGTCGCCTACTACGAGGGCTGCGTGCGCGTGGACCTCTCGGCCGTGCGCCCCATGATAGCCCTGCCGTTCCACCCCTCCAACGTCTACGCCATCGACGAGCTCAACGCCAACCTGGAGGATATCCTGCACGAGGTCGAGGTCTCGGCCGAGCACGTGGGAGACGGCCGCGCCACCCTGCACCTGCTCGACAAGGTGCGCAACGGCAAGCTGCACGTGCAACAGGGCGTCATCGCGGGATGCGCAGGCGGCAACTTCGGCAGCGTGCTCAACGCCGCGTACGCGCTCAAGGGCAAGAGCTGCGGCAACGGCGACTTCACGCTGTCGGTGTACCCCTCCTCCCAGCCCGTGTGCATGGAGCTCACGCGCTTGGGCGCCGCATTCGACCTCATGGCAGCCGGCGCCATCTGGCGCACGGCGTTTTGCGGGCCATGCTTCGGCGCGGGCGACACGCCGCGCAACGACGGCCTGTCGATTCGCCACACCACGCGCAACTTCCCCAACCGCGAGGGCTCCAAGCCCGGCGCCGGGCAGTTGGCGGCCGTCGCCCTCATGGACGCGCGCTCCATCGCCGCCACGGCGGCAGCGGGCGGCGTCTTGACGCCGGCCACCGACCTGCCCGAGGACACCTGGGACGAGCATCCCGCTTACAGCTTCGACCGCTCATCGTACGATGTGCGCGTCTACCAGGGCTTCGGCCATGCAGAGAAGAACAGCGCCCTCATCTACGGCCCCAACATCAAAGACTGGCCGGCCATGGAGCCGCTGGCCGAGAACATCCTGGTGCGCGTGTGCTCCAAGATTATGGATCCCGTGACCACCACCGACGAGCTGATCCCCTCCGGCGAGACGAGCTCGTACCGCTCCAACCCGCTGGGCCTGGCCGAGTTCACGCTGTCGCGGCGCGACCCGGGCTACGTGGGCCGTTCCAAAACGGTGGACACCTGGGAGAGGGCGCGCCTGGCGGGCGGCGACCCCGCAAAGGTGGCCCCCGAGGTGGAGGCGGCCTTTGTGGCCCTGCGAGGCTGCGCCGAACTGGAGGGACGCGTGCCGGCGGCATCCCAGGTAGAGCTGGGTTCGACGATCTATGCGGTCAAGCCCGGCGACGGCAGCGCCCGCGAGCAGGCGGCGAGCTGCCAGCGCGTCATCGGCGGCCTCGTCAACGTCGTGCATGAGTTTGCCACGAAGCGCTACCGCTCAAACGTCATGAACTGGGGCATGGTGCCGTTCCAGCTGGCCGACGAGCCGACGTTCGAAGTGGGCGACTGGCTCTACATCCCCGGCGTGCGCACCGCGCTGGAAAACAACCATCTAGACGACATCGCCTGCTGGGTGGTGCACGCCGCCACAGGCCGGGTGGAGAAGATCTCGCTGTACGTGGCTGACATGACGCCCGAGGAGCGCCAAATCGTGCTGGCCGGGTGCCTCATCAACTACAACAGGGAGAAGGCGGGGAAGTAGGCGAGACGCCTGAGGGGTGAAATGCCCCCGCCGCAATCCGAGCCCTACATTCAAGCAATGTCCGTTGTTTCGTACGGATTTTGCCTTCCAGAAGCCTCGTTCCGTACGATTTAACGCACATTGCCCGCAAAACGCCCACCCGCCGGTCAGCCGGCGGCCTCGGCCTGCGGACAAAAGCCGGTGCGGGGAGCGCCGACACCTCGGGCTCCCCGCACCGGCTCGTACCTCTGTTTTGCACGAGATGTACGTCATTTCGGACAAATCGTGCCTTTCAGAGGGCTCGTTTCGTCCAAAACAACGTACATCTCGTTTCAAACCACCGCCTAGCCGCAAAGTCGCTAAGCCACCAATTCGCTAACCGGCGAAGCCGCCAGCCGGCGGGTGCCAGTCTTACTTGCTCGCCTGCTCTTCCTGCTCGGCGAGGTAGTCCTCGTAGGCCTTGGCGCCGCTGGCGGCCTCGAAGGCCATCTGGGCGGCGGTGAGGATGGCCGTGGAGGTCACCGTGCAGCCGGCGATGCCGTCGACGCCCTCGTAGGTGCCCGCCTCCAGGATGGCGTTGGCCACAAGGGGGCCGGCGTCCAGGCCGATGCCGCTCGTCTCCTTGAGGCGCGTGAGCTGGAAGTCGGCAAGCTTGCCGGCCTCGAAGGTGGCGGCCACGTCCACCCGGCCCCCGATGCCGCGCGCCGTGCCCTCGAACGTGCCGTCGTTGTAGCCGCCCTCGGCCGCGGCAAGCGCCTGCTCGGTGGCCGAGATGATGGCGTTGGAGGTCACCGTGCAGCCGGCGATGCCGTCCACGCCGTCGACTCCGCCCGCAGCCACGATGTTCTGCGCGAGGATGGGACCCGCGTCCAAACCGATGCCGCTCGTCTCCTTGAGGCGCGCCAGCACGAGGTCCACAAGCTGGCCTCCCTCGATGACCGCCTCGACGTTCACCTGCCCGCCGATACCGCGCGCCGTGCCCTTGTACAGTCCGTCAACATATGTCGCCATGTTCTAGCGCCTCCCCTTAAGCCTGCGGGTCGAGGCCGGCGGCGTCGAGCGCGGCGATGCGGCCCGTCGTCAGGGCCTCGCAGATGTTGCCGATGAGGTAGGCGAAACCGTTGATGGAACCGAACTCGCCGCAGTTGTACAGGCGAGGGATGACCTGGCCCTTCGCGTCGAGCGTGCGGTTGTAGCCGTCGTGCCAGGGGCCGCCCTGCGTGTTGATCGAGGAGCAGCACATCTCGATGGCGTAGTACGGGCCCTCCTCGGAGAGCGCCTGCAGCGAGTCGGCGGAGCGGCCGAAGTCGGCGTCCTTGCCCTTCTTGCAGGCCTCGTTGTAGGCGTCGAAGGTGGCCTTGAGGCCGTCGGCGTCGCAGGTCTCCACCTCGCTGGAGGGGTTCAGGCCCTGCATCTTGCCGGCAAGCTCCTCAAGCGTGTCGGCCTTCACGATCCAGCCCTTATCCAGGGCGTAGTCGTTCCAGTCCTCCGTGGGCTGCAGGCCCTGCACGGCGCAGTAGGTGTCGAGCAGTCCCCAGTAGCCGGTGCCCTGGTAAAGCTGCACCTTGTCGTACATGTTCTGGTCAAAGACCATCCAGAAAGGCAGGTTGGGGTACTCGTCGGCCTTGGGGTAGTTGCCCTTGCTGTGCGTCCAGTCGGTGAGCGGGGTCTTGCCGATGTTGTGGTTCATCGTGGTCTGCTCGTTCATGAAGCGCGTGCCGTACTTGTTGACCCAGAAGTAGCTGAGCGTGTAGGGGTCGTAGCCCTTCTCGGGCATGGACACGGCGCATCCCACCTCCTCGGAGGGCAGGCGGTAGGCGCAGGCGCTCCACTCGCAGCCCTCGAGGTGCCACATGGCCGCACCGGCCGCCGAGCAGATGTCGATGCCGTCGCCGGTGTTGTAGGGCGTGCCCCAGCACTGCTGGAAGATGCCCGCGTGGTTGTACCAGGCCTGCTTGATCTTGCTGTTCTCAAAGCCGCCCACGCACATGATGACGCCGTGCTTGGCCTTGATGGTCTTCGTGGTCTCTCCGCCGTCGCTGGAGTACTCCACGCCGAGCACCTCGCGGGTCAGCGGGTTCTGCACAAGGCCCGTGATGGGCGATCCCAGGCGCACGTCGGCGCCCTTGTCCTTGGCCACCTGGGAGAGCGCGGCGAAGAACTCGTAACCTGCGCCGGGATGGCCCTCAGGCGTACGGTAGAACATGATGGCCGAGTCGGTGGCATGGCGGTCGGTGCCCTCGCGGGTACCCTCGAAGAAGCTGAAGCCCAGGTCGTCGGTGAGCCAGGGGTACATGTCCTGCACCATGACGTCGCAGAGGTGGTCGATGGCGTCCTCGTTGGGCACGCAGTAGAAGCTCATGCGCTTGGCCTTCGTCTTGATCTCGTCGAGGTCGCAGCGGAAGGTGTCGTGCAGGTTGGAGGTAGAGCAGCCGAAGTTGCCGCCGTCCTCGATGGGGCTCTTCTCAAGGACGATGGTCTTCATGCCCTCCTCGCAGGCCGTGATGGCGGCCGTCACGCCTGCGGCGCCGTAGCCGGCGACCACGATGTCGCACTCCTCGTCCCAAGCCGGGATCCAAGGCTGGGTGGGGTCGACCGACTCGTCGGCCAATGCGGCCTTGGCGGCCACGGTCGCGGCGCCCGCTGCGACGGCGACGCCGCCGGCGATGAAGTTCCTGCGCGAAAGCTCACTAGCCATGTTCAATCCATCCTTTTCGACGTGGGACGCCCGCCTGCGCCCTCCCTATGGGCGCGGGCCGCACCGTCGCGGCCCTGCGGGGCACGTGCCCATCTGACAGCTCGGACAATAGCCCCGCCGCAGCCGCCCCCGCATCGCTTGAGAGGTTGAAATCGGGGCCCAAAGTGCGTCTCACCTTTATTGTTGAGATATCTAACTGGGAGTTCTTCATTTCGTAAACGATGCAAGCTAAGATATGCCTGCCGGGTTAGATGGGTTGTTCAGCCGTAACGCAAGGGAGACAAATGAAACCCGCCGTGTTCATACGCAGTTCCACGCAGCTGCTCACGTCCAAAGACGGTCGCTGGCTCGTCCTGTTCTCGCTCGCCGTGGGCATCGCACTCGCATGGACCTACACACCGCTCTTCCTCACACCGCTCGGCGTGGGCATGGGCGCGGCGCTCTTCGGTGCCGAAGGGTCGGTCGCGGCCTTCTTCACGACGAGCGCGGTCACCTATTTGGCCAACGCGGCGCTTGCCGACAAGAAGCGGGGCGGCCGCGTCTTCGGGTACGGCCTGGCTCATGCACTCGTGGGCGTGGCGGGCGGCATACTGCTCGCAGGGGCATGCCTCATGGCGGCAGGTGACTTGACAGGGACGCAGGCGCTCGTGCACGACGGCATCGAGATAGGCGGTGGCACGGCATCCATGGGCGCGGTCAGCGGCGCGGGCACGGCGGGCGGCGCGGGCACGGCGGGCGAATCCGCACGAGGCGGCTGGCTTCCCCTCGTCTTGGGTTGCCTCGGCTCGGTCCTTATCGCCTTCTCCTCCACCTGCGCGGTGCTTCGGGCGTCGCGTCTGCTCAAGCGCCTCTCCCCCGCCCGCTCGGTCGTGGCCTGCACGGGCGCGTTCGTGGTCGCGGCCGTCATCGTGGTGTGCGCCGCTTTCGTCTCAGGGGTGGCGGCATGCGTCGTCATCGCGTTCGTGCCGCTCCTCACCTGGTACCTGGGCCATCTTTCCGATGCGAAAATCCCCTTCTCCGACTTGTCGCAGGCAGGCGAGAAGAGCCTCACGCTCGTCCCCTTCAAGCAGAGGGACGCCTGGCGCTACGGAGCCATCTCGCTGGGGCTCTTCCTCATGGGAGGCTGGGCGCTCAACAACGCAGGGCAATACAACCATCTGCCGCAGAGCCTGCCCGCCTGGGCCGTCGCCCTGCAATGCGTAGCCGTCGTGGCCGCCTTCGTCGCGGGAACGGTGGCGTTTCACTCCATCTCCCGACCCATCGGCTACGACCTCATCTGCCGGGCGTGCGTGCCTATCATCGCCCTGTCCATCCTGCTGGAGTTCCTGCCCGAGGCAAACGCCGGCTACCTCGACGACCTAGGCGTGTGCCTCGCGTTCGTGGGGCTGCTCCTGGCCGACCTCATGTGCTGGGTCATCCACGTGTGCACGATGCGCGCGCCCGACGCCAAGAGCACCCGTCCGCTGGCCATCATCCGCGCCATGACATGCGCCGGCGTGGTGCTCGCCCACATCATCGTGTGCGACTTCACCTGGGCCCCTCTCGACAAGCCCAAGGTTGCCATGACCATCGGGTTCCTCATGCTCATCGTGACTATCGTGTGCCTGCCCAGCGCGGCAGGCAAGGTCATCTCCGTGACGGCGAGCCAGCCCACATCTCTTCGCGACCTCGACGAGGGCAAGCGCTCCGACCTGAGCGACCTCATCGTCTCGCACGGCCTCACGGCGCGCGAGGCCGAGGTGTTCGCCCTGCTTGTGGACGACCTCGACGCCGCCGCCATCGCCGAGCGCCTGGGCGTCTCCGGAGCCACCGTGCACACCCATATCAGCCACGTCTACACCAAGTTCGGCGTCCATTCCCGCAAAGAGCTTGAGCGCGCGGTGAGGGCAGGAAAGTAAGGAATCATCTGCACGGCACGTTTGCCACCCAGAAGGTGACCGTCTCAACAAGAGCAAATCAAGAAGCCTCGCACGCATGTGCCACTCCCTTGCCTAGCTAACCGCTGGATTCCAAAAAGGCGAGATACTGCCGCGAAATAGAGGTTCGCCTACCGCGATCCCGCTGGAAAACCACCTCATAGGACAGCAAACGGCGGGTTGTAGGGCGAGAAATAATCCAAACGCCCGGCAACATCGCCACCAGAGCCGCACGCATGCCCAAGAGAACGGTAGGTGATCCCTGATTTTGCGGCAGAATCGCCCGCATCTCACCCAAGTGGCATCGCCCCATACGCAAAACGGCCGAGCCCTCCACAAGGAGAGGCCCGGCCGTCCTTCGTTGGTGCTTAGTTCGGTTCAGCGCACAGAGACGCTAGGCGCCGAGCTTGCAAACGCCGCTTAGAGCGTCTGGCCGTCGGAGTCGTACCAGGTGCGGTCGCGACGGTCGCCGTAGTGCTGGCGCAGGATATAGTAGTTCGAGGGGCCATTGCCCGCGTCGGGCATCTGGTGCAGGTCGTCGTCCTGGAACTCCTGGACGGCGTCGCGAATCTTGACGCGCACGGCGTGCTGCTCCTCGTAGGTGCCGGCAGCCTCGGGGCGCCAGGGGCCCTCGAAGGAGTCGATGCCCTCGTCGAGGTCGCCGAAGAAGCGGGCGCGGGCGCCGCACTGGGCGACGCAAGCAGGCAGCTCGCCCTCGTCGACGAGGTCGGGGCACATCATGCACTTCTCGGCCACGTTGGTCTCAGAGTTGATGTAACGCACGCCGTAGGGGCAGGCGGACAGGCACGCGCCGCAGCCGATGCACTGGTCGGCGTCGATCTGGATGGTGCCGTCGTCCTTCTTGACGGAGGCGCCGGTGGGGCAGACGGACACGCAGTCGGGGTTGGCGCAATGCTGGCACTGCATCGGCAGGAAGTACATGTCGACGTCGGGGTACTGGCCGCCCTCCTCCTTGGGGGTGGGGCCGACGCGCATCGCACGAATCCAGAAGTTGCCCACGGGCACCTTGTTGGCAGCCTTGCAGGCCACGGTGCAGGCAAGGCAGCCCGTGCAGCGGTTCAAGTCAGTGATGATTGCACGCTGAGTCATATCGGGTTCCTCTCCTCTCTATTCCTTGACCAGGGACTTGCCGGTCTGGATGCCCTGAGCCTCAGCCCTGTAGTAGTTCATGCCCTCGACAGCGGGGTCGGCGGTGAGCCATTCCTTCAGGCGCGGATCCGTGGCCTCCCAGATGACGGGGTTGCCGTCGGGGTCGCAGGGAACCGGGTTGCCGAAGGGCGAGTTGTCGGCCGTCGCCTTGTACACCACGCAGGGAACGCCGCGCATCTGGGAAGCGCCGCAGATCCAGCACTGGGCGTACTTGTCGAGCGTGCAGTTGATGTTGACGAGCTCGAAGCCGTGGCTTGCGGTGTCGACCTCGGGGAACCACCAGCCATGGTTGGCGTTGGTCGTGCCCTCCTTGATGCCGTAGTACAGGTCGAGGACCTCGCGGACCTTGCCCCACGGCGTCTCGATCCAGATCCAGTCGCCGGCCTCGAGGCCGAGCTTGGCGGCGTCGGCGGGGTTCATCTCGAAGCGAGGATAGGGCCACAGCTCGCGGCACCAGGGGAGCTGACGGTGCTCGGTGTGGAAGTAGACGGGCTGGCGGGCGCCGGTCGTCATGATGAAGGCGGCGTCGGGGTTGGCAGCAAGGGCGGCCTTGTAGCCTTCCTTGTTGATCATGTGCTCGTTCTCTTCCATCTTGCCGGCAACGGCCTGGTTCTCGCCGATCTGGTCGACAAGGGAGGCGTCGTAGAACTCCGGGTTAGCAATCTTGGAGTTCTGCGGCTCGCGCCAGTAGGGGAACTTGTCCTCGTCGTCGATGTAGGAC
>CAKUKJ010000023.1 GCA_934662525.1 uncultured Coriobacteriales bacterium
GCTGGTCTTCGACCTCCCCGTGCACGGAGACTCCCGGGGCTGGTTCAAGGAGAACTGGCAGCGAGCGAAGCAGATGAACGTCGGCCTGCCCGACCTGGGCCCGGTGCAGAACAACATAAGCTTCAACGCCGAGCGGGGCGTCACCCGCGGCGTCCACGCCGAGCCCTGGGACAAGTACGTGTCCGTGGCCACGGGAAGCGTCTTTGGCGCGTGGGTGGACCTTCGCCCGGGCGAGTCCTTCGGGCAGGTGTACACCTGCGTCGTGGACCCCTCCAAGGCCGTCTACGTGCCCCGGGGCGTTGGCAACGCCTTCCAGGCCCTGGAGGCCGGCACGGCCTACACATACCTGGTGAACGCCCACTGGTCCGCTGAGCTGAAGAAGACCTACACCTTCGTCAACCTCGCCGACCCCGCCCTGGGAATCGAGTGGCCCATACCGCTCGACCAGGCCGTGGTCTCCGAGGCGGACAGGCACCATCCCTACCTCAAGGACGTCGTCCCCATGGCGCCCAGGCGCACCCTCGTGACCGGCGCCAACGGCCAGCTGGGCCGCGCGGTGCGCAGGCTCGTCGAGGAGCGCGGCCTCTCCGACTGCTTCGACTTCACCGACCGCGCCGAGTTCGACTTCTCCGACGAGTCCCAATACGGCAAGATCGATTGGTCCCTCTACGGCGCCGTCATCAACTGCGGCGCCTACACCGCCGTCGACGCCGCCGAGACCCCGGAGGGCCGCCGCGCCGCCTGGGCCGCCAACGCCCAGGGCCCGGCGCTGCTCGCGAGGGTTTGCGCGGAGCATGGCATAACGCTCGTCCATATCTCCAGCGATTACGTGTTCGACGGGACTGAAGAGGAACATTCCGAGGCCGAGCCCTTCAGCCCGCTGGGTGTCTACGGCCAGACCAAGGCCGCCGGCGACCTCGCCGTGGCGAACTGCCCCAGGCACTTCATCGTGCGCTCCGGCTGGGTCGTCGGTGAGGGGAGGAACTTCGTCAGGACCATGGCGACCCTGTCCGACCGCTGCGCCGACCCCGACGACGGCCTGAACCAGGTCAAGGTCGTCGACGACCAGCTCGGCCGCCTGACCTTCGCGCGTGACATGGCCGAGGGCATCCTCTGGCTGCTCGGCTATCGCGAGGGCGACCGCGAGCCGAGTGAGCCATGCGCATACGGCACCTACAACCTCACCGGCTCCGGCAAAATCGCCTCCTGGGCCGAAATCGCCGTGAGGGTGTTCGAGCTTCGCAACGGCAACGTTGATGTCGTTGAGTGTGTGTCGACTGTCGATTATTACGCTGGCATGAGGGGGTCTGTCGCCCCTAGGCCGCGCAATTCCGCGCTCGACCTCTCTAAGATTGAGGCCACAGGCTTCGTGTTGCGCGATTGGGAGGAAGAACTGAAGGAGCATATGGAGTAGTATGAAGGTTCCGATGCCGCCATATCCTGACTCTCTAATCAGTGTGATGAGGCTGAGATGCTCCCATATTATCTAGCCGCGTTCTTGATGACGTCCATTGCATGCGTGGATGTCTCCATGAGAGATGTCAAAAACAGCGCTCACATAGCGCTCAAAGTAGCCATTGTGCTCCTTGTTTCGCTCATGGCCGCCATGCGGGCCAACACTATTGGCACCGACCTTGGCGTCTATGGCTTGTATTCATATCTGGCAGCTCGACATACCTCCTTTTTAAGCTTCTTCAATGAGTCCATTTATGCGTCGTGGGCACCTATTTTCAAGGCGGTCACATGGATTTGTGCCCAAGTTTTCCATGATGTGGTTGGATACCTGTTTGTCCTGCAGCTACTCACTATCGCTCCTGTGGTTTGGGCCTGTAGTAAGAGCTGCCCTCGCAGCTATCCAATTGCGATTGCAATCTACATGGTGCTCTTTCTTCCGATTAGCTTTAATCTGATGCGTCAGTCCATCGCGTCGGCCTTTCTGCTGCTCGCCTATTCGTTCCTCCAGGGGGGCTCCCGAAAAGGATTTCTCCTGTTCACCATAGTCGCTGTTGGTTTTCACTCTGCGGCGGTTATCGGTGTTCTCGTGTACCCGCTGTATCTGATTGGCTCCGACAGGCTAAAGATTCAGATTTCTTTGAAATATGTTCTAGCCGTAATTGGAATATTGGCATGTGTGGGCGCTGTAATAGTTCTCTGTGCGCCTCAACTCGTTCGCGATCTTTTGGGACATTATGCCGCATATTTTGACGCCTCGCTCATTAACCGTTCCGGTGGTAGGAGGGCAACGGCGGAAATATTCTTGTCCTATGTCATCATGGCAGTTTTCCTATACAGGATTCATTGTCAACAGAAAAGCCTGCCTGTCGAGAAGCATCTTTTTGAAGGCAATGACGCGGCAAATGCATGCGAAATTCAGCGTGTAAAACCTATCATGCTCATTGTGGCGGTTGGAGTGCTTCTTTGGGGATTAAGCCTGATTTCATTCTGGCTCTATAGGATTGGTTTGTATTTTCTTTTCTACATACTTCTGTCAGTCCCGCTTTCAGTCGAATCGATTGCAAGTCCTGCGGCGAAGAGGCTCTTTCTTGGCGTCTTTTTTGTCTTGCTGCTGCTGTGTTCGGCCGATTACTTCTTGATTCAGAATTCGCATGAGGTGGTTCCTTATGTCCTACGATAAGATTGCGCTGGGGAAACAAGGCGCTGCCCTCGAGTCGCAGGCTGACCCCCTGGTCAGCATCTGTGTGACGACTTTCAATCATGCAGCGTATATTCGAGAAGCGATGGATAGTTTCCTGAATCAAATAGCCTCGTTTGAATATGAGATGCTGGTGCATGATGATGCGTCGACGGATGGAACAACTGAAATCCTAAAAGAATATGCATCTAAGTATCCCAAGACCGTAAGGCTTTTTCTAGAAAAAGAAAACCAATGGGGCAAAGGTACTTATAAAGGGGGATATAACCGTGGCCTGCTTGTCCCTAATGCTCGTGGCAAATACGTTGCCTTTTGCGAGGGAGACGATTGCTGGCTAGACCCGCATAAACTTCAGAAGCAAGTTGAGTATTTGGATGGGCATCCAGACGTTGTGTGGTCTTGCCATGCCGCAAAAGTTGTGGATGGCAAGACGGGAGAAGAAATTGCGACGATGGGAATGGGTGATATTGAGCACGACTTGAGCCAAGAGGAGATAATCGCACACTGGAATGTTCCAACTGCCAGCTGGATGTATCGGACTGGCCTGTTGGCCGGCCTTGCTGATGAGTGGGCATTCGATATGCCGGCGAGTGATTTTCCCAGCGTTCTCTACGGGTCTCTCCTTGGGAAGGTTCACTATAGTCCGGATAAAATGTCGCTCTACAGATATCAAACCCCCGGATCCTATACCTCAAGAACTACCTCTGGTAAGGCCCAGCTTGGAAATTGCTATCGATGGCTCGACATGTATTCGGCTATCGATCAAGCGACCGCCAACAGGTGGCACGAGCAGTTTTTGCTCGCGTCGCGAGCGTATTTGCGAAATGTGCTTGTCTTGGATGACCAAACACATCTTACAAATTTTGCTCGTGAGGGGCTCGCTTCGTTATGCGCCGCTGATAAATTGAAGATTTTTGTACGCCGTAGCCTGAGGAAGTTTGGGTTCGATCTCGTTCCTATCGGATTTGGCCGTGATGCCGCACATCGCTTCGTCAAGGTGGAGCAATAAGAATGGCTGGGTGTTCGTTGGAGGAGGGCAACCTAAAAAGCAGAACTGTCTCATCTCTTGCATGGAAGTTGCTGGAAAGGGGTGGGAACTCTCTCGTTCAACTGGTTGTCCAGATCGTTATGGCGCGGTTGTTGGCGCCGGAGGAATTCGGCGCGCTGGCAATCATACTGGTCTTTGTAAATCTGGGGAATGTGATTGTCCAATCAGGTCTGAACACCGCGCTCGTCCAGGCACAAGAGGTTGATGAGACTGACTACTCGACGGTGTTCTGGCTGAGTTTTGGAACCTCCCTCGTGCTATTTGCTATCGTGTTCGTAAGCGCGCCTGCAATCGCGGTCTTCTATGAGATGCCGGACATCATCTGGCCTTTGCGGACATTGGGCCTCCTCCTTTTGGTGACGGCATTCAATTCCGTGCAAGTGGCAATCGTCCAAAGAGAGCTGCGCCTTCGCAAGGTCTTTATTGCCACACTAGTCTCTGTCTTTGTTTCTGGAACTGTTGGAATTGCTGCAGCCCTTGTTGGTATGGGGTTGTGGGCATTGGTATTGCAGCAAATTGTTTACCAGGCGTTGAATTGCTTTGTCCTGTGGTTGCAGGTCAGGTGGGTTCCTTGCCTTGTGTTCGATGGGGCTAAGGCCTACAGGCACTTTGTCTATGGGTGGAAGCTTCTCGTCTCCGGCCTGCTCGACCAGGGCTATCAATCCTTGTCTGATTTGATTATCGGCAAGCAATTCAGTACAGAAAGCCTCGGTCTCGTATCTCAGGGCAAAAAGTATCCGCAAGCGGTAGGGAGCATGTTGGATGGCGCAATACAGCCAGTCATGCTTTCTGCCGTTTCGCGCGTTCAAGATGACGTAGCTTATGTGAAGCGCCTCGTCCGGAGGGCATTGAAAACTTCGACCTTTTTGATCGTGCCTTCGATGACGCTGTTTGCTGTGGTTGCCGAGCCTACTGTCAGAATTCTGCTGGGCGACAAGTGGCTCTCCTGCGTGCCGTTTCTACAGATGTACTGCTTCGTATATGCCCTGCTTCCCATTCACACCACAAATCTGCAAGCATTGAACGGGATGGGTCGAAGCGACTTGTTCTTGAGACTCGAGCTGATTAAAAAAGCCTACGGAGTTTGCGCGATTCTGATTGCAGCTTTCGTTTTTCGGGATGTTTATGCGATGGTCGCCATGTACATGATAACGGGTGTCATCTCGACGTTTGTGAATGCTTGGCCCAATAAGCAGGTCATCGGGTATTCATATGGAGAGCAGGTGCGCGATATCGCCCCGGCATTCCTTCTGTCCTTGGTGGCAGGCGGCGTCGCGCTTCTTTGCGGTTTACTCGTCGATACGCCCATACTAAGAATCCTTATCGAGGTTGCAGCTATGTCGCTGACATATTTAGGGTTGGCGCGCCTATTTCGCGTAGAGACGTTGGGATACCTGCTGATGACGGCGAGGGAGGCACTCGACTCACGTAAACAGCGATAGAATGAGTGCTCACGGCCTAGTGCTGTCTCGTTGTGCTTTGGTAGCCAAGACCATTCCGATGGGAAAGGTAACGATATGTCCGACCGCATTCTGGTAACCCGCTCCTCCATGCCGACGTTGGAAGAGTATGTTGAGGAGATAGCTCCGCTTTGGGAGAGCCACTGGCTCACCAACATGGGCGTGGAGCACAAAAAGCTCGAGGCGGCGTTGAAGGAACGCTTGGGAGTACCTAACCTGGCCCTGTTCACCAACGGGCACAACGCTCTTGAATGCATTTTGGAGGCCATGGCCCTGCCCCAAGGTGGCGAGGTCATCACCACGCCGTTCACGTTCGCATCCACAACGCATGCCATAGTGCGTAAAGGGCTGACCCCGGTGTTCGCCGATGTGCGGCCGGGCGACCTGACGCTGGATCCCGAGTCAATCGAGAAGATGATAACCCCGCGCACGTGCGCAATTGTGCCCGTGCATGTCTATGGCGACCTGTGCGATGTGGATGCTATTCAGGAGATTGCCGACAGGCATGGCCTGAAGGTCGTCTACGATGCCGCTCACGCGTTCGGTGTGGAGCGCCGCATGCCCGATGGTTCCTGGCGCTCCGCCGCGTCTTTCGGCGATGCGGCCATGCTTTCCTTCCATGCGACCAAGGTGTTCAACACGATTGAGGGCGGCTGCGTCTGCTTCAAGGACGCAGGGCTCTACGATACGCTCAACCATTGGAAGAACTTCGGCATCACCGGCCCGGAAGACGTCGTCTACGTGGGTGGCAACGCCAAGATGAACGAGTTCTGCGCTGCCATGGGCGTGTGCAACCTGAGGCATCTGGACGTCGAGATAGCCAAGCGGAAGAAGGTCGCCGAGTGCTACTGGGAGCGTCTGGAGGGCGCATCGGGCGTAACGGTGTTCAAGCCGGGCGAGGGTGTAAAGCACAATTACGCCTACCTGCCCGTCTTGTTTGACCCCGAGGTATTCGGTGCTACGCGTGACGACGTGTTCGATGCGCTCGATGCCGTCAGCGTCGGTGCCCGCAAGTATTTCTACCCGCTGGTGAGCGACTTTGCTTGCTACCGCAGCGTCTACTCCTCCGACCGAACCCCCGTGGCGAAGAGGGCGGCGTCGCAGGTGCTGACACTGCCCATGTATGCCGACCTTGCGCTCGCCGATGTCGACCGTATCTGCGATACCGTGCTGGGGTGCGGTCGATGAGCGGTTCCCAAAGGTCTATTCTCATGCTGGGGGGTTCGCGCCAGCAGGTGGTGGCGATAGAGAAGGCAAAGGAGTTGGGTTTCCGCACTGTGCTGTGCGACTACCTGCCCGATAATCCCGGTCAGTATGCTGCTGACGTGTTTTACCAGGAGAGCACGACCGATCGCGAGCGAATGCTGGAGATCGCACGGAAGGAAAATGTGAGCGGCGTGCTGGCGTATTCCAGCGATCCGGCCTCGCCCACAGCAGGCTATGTGGCTGAGGCCATGGGGCTTCCCACCAACCCTCTGAAAGCCATAGAGACCATGTCGGAGAAGCATCTGTTCCGCGCTTTCTTGAAGAAGGCCGGGCTTCCTTGCCCGCAGGCAGTGCCGTTTGCCAAGGATGCCTCGGCGGAGGAAGTGGGTGTGTTGACCCGGGGTTTTCACTTCCCGATTGTGGTGAAGCCCACCGACTCGTCAGGCTCGAAGGGCGTCAGTGTTCTCGAAGACTTGTCGGGGCTTGACGCGGCTATCGCGCATGCCGGGAGTTTCTCTCGTAACGGCATGCTCATCTGCGAGGAGTATATACGCAAGACCTTTCCGCACGTGATAGGGGGTGACATCTTCGTCGTTGACGGCGTGGTGCGTTTCTGGGGTTTGATGTCATGCCTGCGCGACGAGGGTTTGGGAGGGCTCGTCCCGGTCGGGGAAAAAACCCCTTCCGGGCTCTCTACCGGTGAGTGTGTCGCCGTGAAGGACGTCCTGCAGCGCCTTGTGGCTGCGCTGGGTGTGCGCTTCGGTGAGCTGAACGTGGAGGTCATCGTGGGCGAGGGCGGCGTGCCCTATGTCCTCGAGCTGGGCAGCCGCGCTGGAGGCAACATGATTCCCGTGCAGCTCTCCGACGCCAGCGGGGTAGACCTGGTGGCTGCCAATGTCTTGTGCGCCATGGGCGAGAACCCGGGTGACGTGGCATGGGACTCCGCCGAGTGCGCTGGCGCCTATGCCACGTATGTGCTGCATTCAGGCGTAGAAGGCGTGTTCAGAGGGGTGGAGAAATCCGAGGCGGTTAAACCCCACGTATATCGTGAGGTCTTATACAAGGAGCCCGGTGAGGCTGTCGAGGCTTTTGACGGGGCCAACAAGGCGTTGGGCATCGAGTTTCTCAGATTTGCCGATGAGGCGGAGATGAATCCGATGCTTGAGGCCATATCGCGAGAGATGAGACCCGTGGTGGAGACTGCCCGATGAGGCGCGAGATAGGCGGTTATCTGGAGCTTGAGCGGTTCTCGGGCCCGATGCTGCACGAGGGCGACATCGCCCTCAACTGCGGAAGATCCTGCCTGGAGTACCTGATTGAGCTGCGCGGCATTCGGGTCATTTGGTTGCCCGATTTCCTATGCTCGTCTGTCTCAGGCCTTTGCCGCAAAGTTGGCGTCGAGGTCAAGGAATACCGGGTCAGTGCGGGCTTCAAACCTGCCTCCGACATCGAGGTCGGTAGAGGCGAGTGGCTCTACCTCGTAGATTATTACGGCCAGCTTACCAAAGCCGATGTAGAGTCAGCGCTGGGCGTTGCCGATGGTCGCCTGATAGTCGATGAGTCGCAAGGCTATTATCGCGAGCCTTGGGGTTATGCCGATACACTCTATACCTGCCGAAAATGGTTTGGTGTGGCGGACGGTGCCTTCTTGCACACGCACGACGGCGCACGCCTCGGTCGTGAGCTGCCACACTCGGAGTCCCATGACAGGATGGGCTTTGTGCTGGGGCGCTTTGAGCGTGCGGCGGGGGAATACTTCGCGGAGTCAAAGGCGAACAATGCCAGGTTTGCCGAAGAACCCATGGCCGACATGTCGGGATTGACGATGAACCTTCTGCATGCGTTTGACTATGAGGCCG
Source organism: uncultured Coriobacteriales bacterium (assembly GCA_934662525.1). Taxonomy (GTDB): domain Bacteria; phylum Actinomycetota; class Coriobacteriia; order Coriobacteriales; family UMGS124; genus UMGS124. The sequence continues at coordinate 8,227 of CAKUKJ010000023.1, forward strand.
CCAAGGTTCGCCGCTTGGCAAACTGGGAGGTTCTGAACGATGCGTTGGGGCCGAGGAACCGTCTTGCGCTTGCAAGGCCCGAGGTTCCGTTCATGTACCCTTATATGGCCTGTGATGCCGACGGTGTACGGGGGAGAATGGCCGCCGAGGGTGTATACATCCCGATGCTTTGGCCAAACGTGCCTGACGACCCCTGTGCTGGTTCTGATGCAGTTGCCTACTCAAAGAACATACTGCCCTTGCCTGTTGACCAGCGGTATGGGGCCGAGGACATGAAGACCGTGTTGGAGGTGCTTACCCGATGCTTGGAGTAAAGGGATATGCCGAAGGCAGTATGATGAGCTGCTTGCAAGGCGCATCTGCGCGGGAGTCGGAACCGCGACCCCTTGAGGGCAAGCGCCTTCTCGTGATTGGTGCGTCGCACAACGAGATTGATTTGGTGAGGCGCGCCCAGGAGCTTGGGGCTTACGTGGTAGTTACCGATAACCATGAGGATTGGGATGATGCGCCTGCCAAGCGCGAAGCCGACGAGGCATGGAATATCAGCTGGTCTGACATTGACGCAATGCAGGCTGCGTGCGAAACCTCCCGTATAGATGGGGCCACTGCGGGATACAGCGAGTTTCGTTGCGAAAATCTCATCAAACTTTGCGATCGCATGGGCTGGCCATGCTATCTCACCTCCGAGCAGCTTGAGATTACGAGGGACAAGGTCAAGTTCAAGGAGACATGCCGCAAGTACGGCGTTCCAACCGTCGAAGAGTGGCATTCGGTAAACGAGGTCGATTCTTTCCCCGTTATCGTGAAGCCGGTTGACAGGGGCGGCTCGATCGGCATCAGCATAGCAACAAACAGCGAGGAATTGCGCGCGGCATATCAGTACGCGATGTCTATGTCCGTGTCCAAGCAGGTGATTATCGAGCGGTTTCTGCAAGGGCAAAAGATGGATGTCTACTATGCCATCGAAGATGGCGAGATTCGCATACTGACCACGAACGACGCAATCAATGCAAGTGACAATGGCTTCGAGAGGGTTGTGCAAAGCGCCTGGCTCTATCCCGAGAAGCACATGCATGCGCTTGTCGAGAAGGAAGACGAGCATATGCGGGCGATGATTCGCGGCATGGGCATCACGAACGGGTGCATCTTCTTCTCTGGTTTCGTTGGGCCGGCTGAAGAGTTCTCCTTCTTTGAGTGTGGCTTTCGTCTTGAGGGTGGCCATCAAGACGAGTATGTGAGTCATCGCGGCCCCTACAACTTCCTCGATTTGTTTATATACCACGCCTTGTTTGGAAACGTTCGCTTGGTAGAACGCAAGGAGGTGGACGACCGTCTCAAATGCGTCACGGTCAACTTCTATGCAAAGGCTGGAACCATTGGTTCCATTTCGGGAATGGAGAGGGTTGCCGAACTTCCGGATTGCACGCTGGCTCGGGCTTTTGGTCGCATCGGGCAGGAATGCAAGGATGACAGGGCGATTCTGTCGAAGGTGGCAATGGCTTCGTTCGCGAATGAGGATCCGACTGCGCTCAAGGCGGACATTGATGAGTGCTATCGTCTGTTCGCACTGCGCGATACCAATGGGCGTGATATGGTTTACGATAGGATTGACACCGATGCCATCTTGGATTGGTGGTCGTGATGGGGCTGCATGCGGTAGACTTGCTCTACGACTTCGCCATCGCGGCGGCGCTGTTGTTTGCCGCGAAGGTCTTGCGCTGCAAGCTCCGCTTCATCCAGCGCGCCTACATACCCGCCGCGCTTCTGGCCGGCTTCCTGGGCCTGCTTCTGGGCCCGCAGTTTCTCGACGTCCTGCCCTTCAGCGGGGAGATTGGAAACTATCCATCCATCCTTATCGCGGTTCTGTTCGGATCGATGTTCGTGGGCACGAGGGGCAAGGTGTCGGTCAAGTCGGTGCTCAAGGGCGCAGGCGATACGATGCTCGTCAACGGGGCGTCGGAGATGATGCAGTTCGCGGTTTTCGTTCTTGTCGGCGTGACCGTGCTGCCGATGGTCTTTGACGGTATCAACGACGCGTTCGGCCTGATGCTGCCCGCCGGCTTTGTGGGCGGCCATGGCACTGCGGCTGCCATCGGCGGCGTGTTGGCCGACGCGGGCTGGGCCGACGCCTCGACCATCGGCCAGACGTTCGCCACCGTGGGCCTGCTCGGGGGTATCCTCCTGGGCGTGGCACTCATCAACCTCGGCGCGCGCAGGGGCTGGACCAAGGTCATCAAGGGCGTTGACGAGCTGCCCGAGGAGATGCTGACGGGGCTGGTACCCGAGGACAGGGCTGCGCCCTTGGGCAAGAGCACCACCAACGGCGTGAGCATCGATTCCCTGACGTGGCACGCCTGCCTGGTGCTGGTGTCCGTGGGCATGGCCTACCTGGTGAACGAGGGGCTGAAGACCGTCCTTCCCGGCGTGTCGTTCCCTACGTATGGTCTGGCGCTGCTTTGCGGCATCGTGGTGCAGCTCGTGCTGAGGGCCGTCGGGCTCGATTCCAACGTGGACAAGGACGTGATTACCCACATCGGCAGCTCCGCGACGGACTTCCTGGTGGTGTTCGGCATCGCGTCGATCAAGGTGAGCGTGGTCGTGCAGTACTGGGTGCCCATCGTGGCGCTGTCTGTCCTTGGTTTCCTGTTCGTGACGGTCTGGCTGCTGCTGGTGTCGCGCCGCTTCTTCCGCAGCTACTGGTTTGAGCACGGCATCTACATTTTCGGCATGTCCACGGGCGTGCTTGCTACGGGCGTCATCCTGCTGCGCATCACCGACCCCGAGTTCCGCACGGGTGTGCTTGAGGACTTCGGGCTGGCGTGGATTGTGTTGTCGGTGATGGACGCGCTGTTGGTGGCGCTTGCTCCGGTGTTCGTGTTGGCAGGTCAGGGCATAGGTTTCTCGCTGGCGTTGATGGCTGCGTCTGCTGCGGCGCTTGTCTCATGCAAGCTGGTGTTCGGGCACAAGAGCCGGGGGAAGGAGAGCCCGGGGGTTTGAACATCATAATGCTCGTAGGTGGGTCGAACATAGATTTACCCTATGGGTATATCGGCGGGTGCGCAGCCGTCGTGTCGTGTTGGTTGTTGCATCGTGATCCTTTTGATTTTGCAGCCGAGGGAGGATGGTACACTACACCTTGATAGGAACCAAGCGTCACTGCGTTTTGAGCTGATGCGGAGCGCTATATGATGGGCAAGCGAATCGAAGGCGTCAAGCTTGAGAACTATGGGCCGTTGAGGACGCTGCATTGTCCACAGTTTTCGAACCTCAACCTATTCATAGGGGATAATGGCCAAGGCAAGACGTTCCTGCTCAAAGGGCTGTACGCTACGATACGTGTGATGGAGCTGCATGGCCGCGGGGATTCCAACGAGAAGCGGAACGATTTGCTGGCAGACAGGCTCCGGTGGACATTCCAGTTCGACAAGCTCGGCGACCTTGTAACGAAAGGCACCGACACACTAAAGATGGATTTGCTTACCAGCGCCGGGTTGATTTCATGCTCCTTTTCAAGCTCGGCATCGGTGCAGATCAACAGCGTGGCGGGAGACGGTGGCCCGTTTGAGGGCGACTCCATCTTTGTGCCCGCCAAAAAGGTCCTCTCGGTTGTAAAGTCCGGCATCCCCTGCCTTTGCGCCGTTCTTCTTAGTTCATCCATGGCGTCTTGTGTTTGATGGTGTATCATCTGAGCTAGAAGAGAAATCGGCCTGACGCCGTCCACCTCTTCCGCTCCTTTTTGATGGCCTTTGACCGTGCTCCCAACCTTTTGCCGGGAATCCATGGGCAAGGGCCTTTCTGCTTTTGGAGATTGTTTTGACGATTACAGCGGTTCTGGTTGACGGCAACTTCTAGCTTCATAGGGCAAGAACCCTTTGGGGAGAGAAACCGGCAAAAGACAGGGCTGCTGAATTGCATGCATACGCGCTCAAACACATAACGGCCCGGCGTGAATCAAAGTTCGAACTTGAGAAGCGCTCTCTTTACAGGATTTTCTACTATGATTGCCCGCCCTTGATGGAAGGCAGCGTTCACCAGCCCTGGGATGGCAGGACGCGCAGCTTTAGCAGAAATAACCCGTCAAATCTATGGAGCTCTGAGTTTCAGGGCGAGCTTGGGGACATGCGCAAGGTTGCCATGCGCATGGGTACTATCATGGCGAAGAACATGGCGTTCACCCTCAAACAGGAATCGCTCAAAAGGCTCATGCGCGACGAGATGTCCGTCTCCGATTTGTGCGAGAAGGACTTCGTTCTGACGGGCATCAAACAATCGGGGGTTGACATGAGAATAGGCCTCGATGTCGCCTCCCTGTCATCCAATCGGATCGTGAATCAGATTGTACTTATCGCGGGCGATTCCGACTTTGTCCCTGTGGCGAAGGCGGCTCGTCGTGCAGGAGTTGACTTTCTGATTGACCCCATGGGTCATCACATTTCCAAGGAGCTTCGAGTTCAGGTTGATGGTATCGAGGATTTAACGGTTTAGGTCCTTTGGGGGGGTTGCGGTAGCGTCGAAAAAAGTTGGTGTAAGGCCGGCCCCGAAGGGGGCGGCTCCCGCCTTGTCTGAAACCACGATGCCTATCTTATGTCGCCTCCATCCTGCCCGCAAGCTCCAGGCTCGACTCGATGGCGCGCCTCGCCCCGTCTCTCTGCGGCCGGCGCCTTCGCCTCGTACAGCCCGCGCATCCCGGCCTCCGAGAAGTAGCGCGAGTCGGCCCACAGGTCGTCCTGCTCGCACACGACCGCGCCCGCGCACCCTGCTCAATTCGACTTGACAAAACACAAGGCGCGCATGACCGCCGACATCTGCGTGTCGGCCCCGGAGATGGCCAAGCGGCGCGGCTGCGCCGCCGGCGGCGCCGTGTCCCGCTCTGACCGGGGCTCGCAGCACACCGGCGCGCGGCTCGCCGCATGGGCCTCCG
>CAKUKJ010000024.1 GCA_934662525.1 uncultured Coriobacteriales bacterium
CCATTGGAGAGTGGGCCAGGATTCGTTCGCGAAGGTGTCAATGAGGTCGAGATCGCCGGCTTCGTTTCCGCCCTCCCACGTCCATTGGGCCAGGTCGTCAGGCGTTTGCGACTCATACTGTGTGCCAGCTGAGCGCACGGGGTCATAGCTGTTCATGAGAGCGCCGCACACAAGCGTGTTGCCTCCGAGACGGGGCATCTTCTCTACGATGACGACATCCTTGCCGCGCTGGGCGAGTGTGGCGGCTGCTGCCAGACCGGCTCCGCCGCCTCCCACGACCACAAACTCAGCCTCGACAGTCTCGTTGGTCTCATCCCGCACGCGCTCTACAGGCGTCGCATAATTCTCTTCGTTCAGACCGGCCTGCGTGAGAGCGTCTGCAACGGCATTTTTAAGAGCATTGCTCGAAATCGTCGCACCGCTCATGGCCTCGACCTCGTAGCTCTGTGCGGCTACCATTTCCTGTGGCATGATTTGGAAGGTGAGGTCGGTCAGGCCCTGCGTCTCGTTGTTGCGCTGAGGGCGGATGGAGACGATGCGGCCCTTTGCCAGTTTGACCTCGACACGCACGTCGCCGCCCATACCGGGGGCGCTGCCGATAAACGTGCCTGTCACATCGGCGCTGTCGGTGCCTTCCTCATCAGCTAGAGCCAGTGCCGCCGTAGGGCCGATGGCGGTTGCCACGCCTGCTGCCCCGGCAGTTTTGAGGAACGACTTGCGGGAAACTGCGCATGCATTATTAAGTGCATTATTAAGCATTGTACCTGCCCCTTTACATTTCAATATGGTGTCGTTGCCGCACGGCGCGACAGAGGATAAAGGTTCCACCAAGGGACAGGTCAACAGTTTTTTGAATAGACTTTCGTCAGAGTGCTACCCGCACGGCGTGGGTGATCTGCACCACTTCTTCGTAAAGCCCCATTTCATCGGCAATGAGCCATGGGGCCGTTGTGCCCGACGTCGCGAGATAATCTGCCAGACGTCCCATGTGCTCGTCAGAATGGAAGCATCGATAGAGGAAGCTTTGATAACGTCCGGCGGGGAGGTGCATAATCTCGTCGGATTCCTCATGGTAGCCGTTGAGCACGACGAACTCTTTGATGATGCGCACCTGCGCCTTTTTTGCCGCATCTACGTCGAGCAGAAACCCATAGTGCTCGGTGAGGAATTCGGCGTATTTGACGCGCGTGCGGCGCATGAGGACGCTGGTGTCCTCAAAGGGGAGACTTGGGTCGTGGTCGATTGCGTACACGCATCGCAGGGGTAGCTCCTCCACAAACGGCTCTCCGTCTATATGTCGCCCCTCTAGCGTGGAGAGATCCGACTCCATTCTCTCGAGTTCTGTGATTGTGCGTGTCAGCTCGTCGAGTTCGTTGCGCTTGCGAGCTAGGAGCCTGTCAATCGCATCGTGGGCTTTGCGGTAATCGGTGCTCTGTATCTGGGCAACGTCTATGAGGATGGAGCGGTATTCTGCTAGCGATAGTCCAAGCCGTTTGGCATATTTGAACAGTTCAATCTGATAGAACTGCTTGATGGTGTAGTAGCGGTAGAGGTTGTCGGGGTCTCGGTAGAACGGCTCAAGAAGACCGATGCGGTCGTAGTAACGCAGGCTTTTCTCGCTGATGCCGAGAATTCGTGCCGTTTCCTTGACGGTGTATTTGTGCTTGTCATCATAGATGAACATGCGCTTCCCCTTATTCGAAGTCTCCCCACCCTCGGTTGTAGCGCTCCAGGAAGGAGTGGGTCTGGTCGGCCGCGCGCCAGCCCACCACGGCGTCGAGGTGCACGTTCTCCACGCTGTGGAAGATGGACTTCGCGATGTCGGGGTCGTCTTGCGTGAGGCGCGCGATGAGGGCCTTCACCGAGGCGCGCTTGGATTCTGAGCCGGCCTCGTCAGACGAGACGCCTTCGCTCAGGGGGCATGCGCAATGGATGAACTCCAGGCCGTTGTCGTCTCGCCAACCGATGATGTCCGCCTCCCGTACCAGGTAGAGCGGCCTGATGAGCTCCATGCCCTCGAAGTTCGTGCTATGGAGCTTGGGCATCATCGTCTTGACCTGCCCGCCGTAGAGCATGCTCATGAGGATGGTCTCCACTACGTCGTCGAAGTGGTGGCCCAGGGCGATCTTGTTGCAGCCCAGCTCGCGCGCCGCGTTGTACAGGGCCCCGCGCCGCATGCGGGCGCACGGGTAGCAAGGCTTGCCTTCCAGGCGGTCCACGATCTCGAAGATGTTGGTGGGCACGCACGTCAGCGGCACGCCGAGCAGCTCGGCGTTGTGGGCGATGCGCTTGCGCGCGTAATCGGGGTAGCCCGGGTTCATCGACAGGAACGTGACCTCGAAGTTGCGCCGGCCATGGCGGTAGAGCTCTTGGAAGAGCTTGGCGAGCAAGAACGAGTCCTTGCCGCCCGAGATGCACACGCAGATGTGGTCGCCGTCGCAAATGAGCTGGTAGTCGGCGAGCGCTTTGATAAACGGCGTCCACAGCGTCTTGCGGTACCGCGTGATGATGTCGCGCTCGATCTGCCTTGTGCGTTGCGCCTGCGCCGTGTTGTCTGCCTCGTTCATATCCTGCCTGTCTTTCAAAGAAACTCACCGGCCGTTCTCATGAAAAAACCGGCGGGACGTGACAACGCCCCGCCGGGTGGGTACAATGCAGCTTAGCCAGCAAGGCCCGCAGTAGGGTGCGGGCGGCGCGGTTATTGGTTTAAGGCCGGAGTTGCAGCTCCGGCCTTAGTTCTTTTCGGAGGGTCTTGTTTTCTCCTCCTTTCGCGCCGCTCTTACGGCACGGTACCCGCAGGCAAGTATAGCAAATGGTGCACGCCGGCCTTGAGCGTAGCGCCTCGCAGCAGGCCGAGGCTTCACTTTTTGCGAGACCCTTTGCGAGGTCCTCATCTCTGAAGGGCGCCAGTGCCGGCCCACGGCTTCCGCCCGCACCAATGACGACTGGCGCCAGCAACGGCAAACGGGGCGCCGAGGATCTTTCGCTACCCAGGAGCATTGCGCTTGGAACGTCGATTCCTCAGCGGAAAAACTGCTTGACCCGCCTACATTAGTCGGGTTTAAGGTGCAGGCATACGCGGCGAGGGGCGTCAAGGGGGACGCCGAGGCCGCGAGACGAAAGGAGTTTTGCCATGTCTGAAATCCTTACCCGTCGTAACTTTGTAGCAAGCGCAGCTCTGGGCACCGCCGCCCTGGCTGCCACGGCATCGGTCGCCTTGGCCGACGCGCCTGCCACCGACGCGTCCGCCGACACCGACTGGGATGCCTCATATGACGTCGTCGTGCTCGGCATCGGCTTTGCCGGCATGGTCGCTGCCATGAGCGCGGCCGACGCGGGTGCCAGCGTGCTGCTGGCTGAGAAGCTCGCCGACGGTGAGGCCGGCGGCAACTCGCGCGTGTGCGGCCAGATGTTCTTCTACGGCAACGGCGACGTCGACGCTACGAAGTCGTACCTCACCGCCCTGTGCGGCAGCCGCACCCTGCCCGACGATGTGCTCGACCTGTACGCCAACGGCTACGCCAACATCGCCGAGGACGTCGCCAAATACGCTAACCTCGACCAGGCCGATTTCCTCGACGTCGCCACGATGGGCGAGGCGATGGCCAAGATGTCGCCCGAGTACCCCGAGCTCGACGGCTCGAAGACCTCGCAGCTGTGGGCGACGCACACGGGCGTGAGCGATTCCTACCTCTACCAGTCGGTTCGCGCCAACCTCGAGGACAACTACGCCGACAAGGTCGAGGTGTGGTTTGAGAGCCCCGCTACCAAGCTCGTGCAGGACCCTGAGACCAAGGCTGTTCTGGGCGTCGAGATCGACAACGGCGGCACCACGAAGAGGGTGCAGGCCAAGGGTGGCGTCGTGCTGGCCACCGGTGGCTTTGAGAACGACCAGGAGATGTGCGCCTCCTATATCAACCTCGTGAACTACGCCTGCATCGGTGCGCTGGGCAACACCGGCGACGGCCTGAAGATGGCGCAGCAAGTGGGCGCGAAACTGTGGCACATGACCTCGTGGGCCGGTGCGTTCGGCCTGGGCGGCGTGTCATTCAACGTGCCTGAGGACCGCAACGCCTCGATGATTGCGACGCTTTCGCAAAACGAGCTCAACACCGGCGCCTGCATCCTTGCGGGCAAGTCGGGCAGGCGCTGGGTCAACGAGAGCGAGACGCCCCGCCACGGCAAGGTGTCCAACGGCAACGGCCAGTGGCTGAACCCCGAGTTCCCCGACGGCATCTACGGCGTGTATGACAAGACGCAGTACGACGCAGCCATCGAGGCAAAGATCATCCCCGACGACTTTGCAGGCGACTTCGTGGAGTGCGCCACCATCGAGGACGCCGCCAAGGAGATCGGCTGCGACGCCGATACGCTGAGCGAGACCATCGACGACTTCAACTCCTTCGTCGACGACGGCAAGGACTACGCCTTCGGGCGCGACCCGCAGTACATGCGTGCCTTCGACGGCGAGGCCTACTACGTGGTGCCCTTCAAGCCGGCCCTGCTCAACACCCAGGGCGGCCCCGAGCGCGACGTCAACGCCCAGGTGCTCGACCTCGACGGCCAGCCCATCGCCGGCCTGTACTCCGCCGGTGAGCTCGGCGGCATGACGACCCAGATGTACGCCGGCGGCATGAACGTGGGCGAGTGCTTCATCATGGGCAAGATCGCCGGTGCCAATGCGGCCGCTGCGGCGAAGTAGGGGTTTCTGGCTTTACAGCAAGGACTGTGCGGAGGGCGGGCGTGAGACAGCCGCGTCCTCGTATACAACCACAAAGCCGCAGGAGGATGAGCGTTGCCCGCCCTCCTGCGGCTTTCCGTGTTTTGGGTCGGGCGACGCAAACGGGTATGATGCCAGCTGCATGTGACGACAGTTCGACAGGGGGCCTGCATGGGGGAGAGCCGCACGCGGGGCGAGCGGGTGGACGCCAAACGGTACACGATCAACGACATGGTGCGCACGCTCGGCCTGTCACGCACGACCCTCATGTACTACGAGTCACTCGGCATCGTGACGCCTGCACGCGAGGGCGAGCAGTCTCGCCGGGTGTACAGCGACGCCGACGTGTGGCGGCTCATGAGCGCCGTGCTGCTCAAAAACATCGGCATCTCCCCGAAGGACCTGCCGGCCTATCTGGCCGACCAGCCGTTCACCTCGCAGCGCTGCGAGCAATATGCCCGTCAGTTGGAACGCGACATCGAGTACCGGCAGGCGCTTCTCGGCCGCATGCGCCTCTACGACGCCATGTGCGCGCACGCGGGATATGTGGGCCTCTGCGACGTGCCGGGATACTACTTCTGCCCCGATGAGGGGGACACGGGGTATAAGGCCTTCCCCGAAGACGAGACGCTCGACCTGCTCATCGCCCACATGCCGATAGGCGGCTTGGGGAGTCTGCGCGACTACGAGGGGCCCGAGGGACCGGATCGCCTAGGCGGGGCCGTGCATTGGGGGCGCACCGTGCCTGTGAGCCTCGCCCATCTCATCGACGGGCTGAAAACCGAGGGCCTCCAGGTCATCGGCGGCTGCCCGTGCGTCTGCTGCATTCTCTCGATGCAGGACATCCGCCGCACTAACGGCATCTCCGAGCAGGCCAGCGCCGCGATGCTCGACTATGTCGACAGTCACTCGCTTCAAATATGCGGCCCATCGTTCAGCCCCTTCTCGCTTCCCTCCGACCACAGCTTCACTTTCCCCATCTGCCTGCCGGTGAGAGGCGCATAGGGCAGGCATGGTCTTGGCGGCGGTGCCTTCGCGGCTGGGGTTTCCGGCGGCCTTTTCACCGGATGTGTGTGCCGATGCCGCTCGCGCCCCTCTCAAGTTCATGCTCACCACCCCGAGCTGCGTGCCTGTGGTTCCTGGTTTTGAGGACACGGGCACCGAGGTGGACGCAGTACAGATTGCAGAATCTGTGACCTGGCCCGAGGCCGTGGGCTTGGGTGAGATGATGAATTATCCGGGCATCCTCGCCGGGGCGAGCAATCCCACGGAGGAGGTCTGCGCCACGCTGCGTGCGCGCAAGACGGTGACGGAGCACTATTCCACTCCTGAGTGCGACCGCGGCCTGAACGCCTGCATGGCTTCCGGCATCTCCGCCTGCCATGAGTCCACGCGTGCCATAGACGTTGTGGCCAAGACGCGTTTGGGCATGTACGCGCAGATTCGGCAGGGTTCGGCCTGACACAACCTGCATGACCTAACCCCTGCCATTGTGGGGCACAAGGTGGACACGCGGTTCTGCTGCCTTGTGACCGATGACTGCCACCCCGACACGCTCCTTGCGCACGGCCACTTCGACTATCTGCTGCGCCTGGCAGTGCGAGAGGGCATCGACCCCTTCGAAGCCATCTAGATGGTCACCATCAACACGGCCACATGCTTCCAAATGCAGGCGGATTTGGGCGGCGTGACGCCCGGCAAGTGTGCCGACCCTGGGGTGGACGTGCTCAGGGCCTTCGTGTTCGAGCGCCATCATGCGACGGGGCTGCATGCCGCCGGCTTCGTGCGAGGTCTGGGCATATTTGCCTACGCGCTTGCCTTGAGATAGCGGGTTGAAGGACCGGCACCCTCCACGATAAGGAGGCCCTGCTTTACCATGTCGTTGAGCAAGGTTTTCGCTTTGGTCGATCCGATGCCGAGGAGCTCTTGGGCTTCAATGCGACGTATCTCGCCGTTCTCGATGACAAAGTGCATGACGAGCTCTCGCTCTTCCCGGGGAAGGAGCCGACGTTTGCGCCTGTACTGCGTGACCTCGATGCGGAACTGCTCGGGTTCGGCGGGGTTGCTCATGCTGGCGTTGCGGACGTTGGCCCTGTCGAAGGCCTCCTTGTGCATCATTGTCGCAGACACGGGTGGGTCGTAGAGAGACCGGCCGTGCCCCTGGCTTTCCCAGATGTCTAAGATGCGCTCAACTGCCATATCGTGGGGAACGGCGCGTCCGGATCCGGTTTGGGCCGCATATGTCGCCGAGGTTGGCACGGGGCTCGCACCTGAAGTCGGCGTGTCGTCATCGGGGCGCGTTTGAAAGACAAGCGTTGTTCGGTCGGGATTGAATTCCTCCCTGAGAGTGGGCAGCGGAAGGTCGGCCCAGGCGCATGCCGCACGCATGACGTCAAAGCCGCTGCCGATGCGCTCTCCGATTCCAGCAAGGTTGAACATCCTCATAAGTATGGTATTGCGAGAATCAGACTGACCACCTTGTATTGCCACTTCGCTTGGCATGCGCAAACCGCCAGGGTTGGCAAAGATGACTCGGCCGGGTTCTCGTAGTATGACGCAGCCGCGCCTGCCGTAATAATCAGCATGGACGAGTGCATTGGCAAGGGCTTCACGCAAACCTTTGTGCATGGGTGTGTCGTCGATGCGCTGCATGTTGGGCGCGAGCGCAAACGGCCGAGGAATGCCTTCAGTTACTTTTACACAGACTTTGCACCAAAAGTCAAAAACGTTGCCACTCCAGGTGCCATCCATGCTTGCAACTCGGTCGTCCCAGCGTCTGTCACCCAGGCGCGTGCGATAGTCAAGAAAAAAGTTCGGGTACTCGCGTATTATCTCGTAGTCATACCCGAACATGAGAAGCCCTGCGCGTGTTGGGTGGAGCCCATGAGTGCGCTCGCTATGGCCAATTGCGCCGAGCCTCATGAGGAAGTCCAGATCAGACAGCTGGTTCCAAGGGTGGTCTTCTCGACGCAGCTTGAAGACATTGCGGTAAGCGGAAATTGTTTCGTTGCATAACGAGTGCAGCTCAAATTCTTCGAGCACAAGCCGGTCAAGGTCGTTTCCGCTCTCGCGCATGAGCATCTTGAGCTCTTCAGGCGTGCAGTGATAGTCTCCCTCGCCATTGCGACGAAAGGAGCCGGACGAAAGGTTGCCTCGTATGTATATGGGTCGGTCTTGGCGTGGGGCTCGTGGGACGGTGATGGCGATGCATTGCCTGCCTTCTCGCACTTCAATCACGACATCGTTGTTGGTCAGGAGGTTCGCGCTGACGCAGTCGCGGTTGTTGAGCCCGTCCCAAAGGCTTTTGACCAAGGCCTCGGGGTTGTCTACCCCGCAGGTGGACAGGTTTCCCTGGGCATCTTCCTCTACGCCGAGCAGGATGGTTCCGCCGTCGGTGTTGGCGAACGCCGAGTACGTTTCCCACAGACTTCTCGGCAACCCGTTCTGGGCGGCTTTCACCTCAAGTTTGTTGCCCTCCCTGAGGGATTCGAAAGATTCGCTCCACTCCATGACGCGGTCCAATCGGTCGCTAACGGACGTTTTGCGCCACTATACCATAAAACGTCCGATTCGCGTCCGATAATCAACCTTACATGCCTTGCTTTGCCAGATGACGACAGACCAGGTTTTCTGTGGCGGAGGTTCGCGTTGTCGTGTGCCGGCGGTGATTGTCCAGAACGTGGGCCCAATCCATCGGTCATCCGACCTGCCCTCCCGTGGGTTTTACGAGAGGGGGCGTCTGCGCAGGGTGCGGGCGTGCCGCGGGGCCGTATACTTGGATGTCGATATCGGGGCTTTTCGAGTTGCCCCGGGGTCGTCCGCTTGAGGCGGGCACCCGTATCGTGAGGCTTGCTACATCCAGTGCCACGCAAGTCGCGCCCGTCCCGCCGCCAGTCGGGCAGGTCGCGCGCCTGGAGACGTGCCGAGCGCCGCCTGATCGCCGCCCGCTCCCTCACGCCGTCATTCAGATGGCCCTGCTGCCGTGGCGCTGCTGACGCGATGTCGCCGCCCGGCTTGGCGTTCGCAGGGCGCAGATTGGACGTTTTCGCGTGTCTACCAACGAAATAACCCGCTTTGACCAGCTTGGACTTTCCGAGAAGACGCTTGCCGCCGTGGCCGACCTGGGATACGAGTCGCCTTCTCCCGTGCAGGCCGGCGCCATCCCCGCCGTGCTCGAGGGCCGCGACGTCATGGCTGCGGCGCAGACGGGCACCGGCAAGACGGCCGCCTTCCTGCTGCCCACGCTCGACCGCTTGGGCCATGCCGCCAAGGGGCAGGGCGTGCTCATGCTCGTCGTGACGCCCACCCGCGAGCTCGCCCAGCAGATCGAGGCCTGCGCGCGCGTCATCTGCAAGCATACGGGCCATCGCTGCACCGTCGTGGTGGGAGGCGTGGGCTACGAACCTCAAAAGGCCGCGCTGGCACGTGGTTGTGACGTGCTCATCGCCACGCCCGGCCGCCTCATCGACCTCATCGAACAGGGCGCGGCCAACCTCTCCGACGTGCGCACCCTTGTGCTCGACGAAGCCGACCGCATGCTCGACATGGGCTTCGCGCCCGCCATGCGCCGCATCGTGGCCAAGACGCCCGCCGCACGCCAGACGCTGCTTTTCTCCGCCACGCTGGGCGACGACGTCCTCGCCAACACGAAGGACCTGGTGCGCGACCCGGTGCATGTGGAGATTGCCCACAAGGGCACGGCAGCCCAGACCATCGACCAGTACGTGCTCGGCGTGACCGAGAAGGAGAAGGTGCGCATCCTCATCGAGGTGCTGCGCCGAGAGGGAAGCCGGCGCGTCATCGTGTTCTGCCGCGGCAAGTACCGCGCCGACATGGTGTGCCGCAAGCTCAACAAGGCCAGCATCACGGCGGCGGCCATCCACGGCAACCGCTCGCAGAGCCAGCGCGAGACAGCGCTTCGCCGCTTCGCCGCAGGTGAGGCTGACGTGCTTGTGGCCACCGACGTGCTCGCCCGCGGGATCGACATCGCCGAGGTCTCCTACGTGGTGAACCTCGACGTGCCCAGCGACGCCGAGGACTACATCCACCGCATCGGACGCACGGGCAGGGCCGGACAGTTCGGCTGGGCGCTCACCTTTGTGTCCGAGGCCGAGTATTTCGACCTGCGCGACATCGAAGCCCTCATGGGCAAGCTCGTGCCCGACTACCCTCGCGCTGAGGGCATCGACTGCGGCACCGACGCGTTCGTGCTCGATCCCGCCCGCAAGCCCACCGACAAGCTGCCCAGCAAGAAGACCCGCAAGAAGCTGGCGGAGCAGCGCGCTTCCGCCGAGGCGGCCGGCCAGGCTGGCCGCAGCGTGCAGACCGGCGTGGCTGCCCCGGGAGGTCGCGCCGGCGGCCGCGGGCAGGGTCAGGCACGCAGAGCAGGCAAGAAGGCCGAGGGCGGCACGCAGCCGACAGCGGTGACGCCGGGAGATGCCGCCGCGCAGGGTCAGGAGCAGGGCCAGGACGGTTGTCTCGAGACCGGGCAGGCGAATCGCTCGTCCCGCAGCTCCCGTTCGCGCGGCCGTCGCCACGGCGGTGCTGCGAGCGGCGTTTCCCGCGCCTCAGGCACGCCGGTTGCCCGGGGCGTCTCCAACGAGGCCGGTTCTTCTTCCAAGGCACATCGCGGTGGTGCCGGCCGCTCGACTTCTGCCACGACGCAGTCGCGCACGCCCTCCCGTCCTGCCAACGCCTCCGACCCGGCTGGCAAGCCCCGCCGTCGTCCCGGCGACCACGGCGGCTACAAGCGCGGGCTGTAGGCGGCGCTTCAACGAGCACGTTGGGGTTGGGCGGCGATGCCTCGAGAGTCCCGGTGTTTCCGCAAAAACGGGGTTCTCCAGCCATGCCGCCCTACCTCTCAGGTGCTTGCGCGCACTCAATTCCTCCTCGCGAGGCATTTTTCGCCCGTTTTCCCGTGCTACGCGATGCCGTTTTGCTCTCAGGAGGTTTCCCATGCGTTGCTTGCGCTTGGGCGCATGGCTGGAGAACCCGGGAAATGCGGAAACAACTCGCGCATTTTTGGCCGGCGCTCGTCTTATGTGCAAGCCAGCGCATGGAGAGGCGCATCGCGTGCTTCCAGCACATAGAACCAGTCGAATAGAACCTGTTGAGCCTGACGTGGCGTAAAGGTTTACCATAGGCGCGTCCGTCTATGAGGGGAGAGCACATGGGAAATGGACGAACTGGGGGGCTGACGCGACGCGAGCTTGTGACGCTTGGGACTACCGCCGCGACGGCGTTGCTGTTAGCGGGGGGCACAAGCCTCGCATGGGCCGCCGCAGACGCTGCGTCGGCAGCTGCGGGCCAGTCTCAGGGCAGCGGCTTGAAAGGCGTCGGCGGCTCAGAATCAGGCGTCGCAAAGGCTGCCGGCTCCCAGAAGGAGAGCTCGGACGCCGGCTCAAAGAGCGACGGCTCCTCATCCTCCAATTCCGAATCCGCAGACTCCAAGGCCTCCGACTCCAAGAAGGAAGTCGGCGGTTCTGATGCCGCGAGCGCCGAGGGGAACAAGGCGCGCAAGTTCAAGGAGATTCCGGCCGACGCGCTCATCTCGGTTGATGATCTGTACGAGCTGTTCTCCGATGGCGCGCTCAAAGACCGCAGCGTGTACGTCATCGACATCCGCAGCCATCGCGACTACCAAAACCAGCTTATCGAGGGGTCGCGCAACATTCCCGCTGGCAGGCAGTTCGACATCCGCATGGACGAGATCCCGCAGGACAAGCAGGTTGTCCTTGTGGCGCTCAAGAACAGCAACCGCCTGGCCGAGTGCTGGTTCACGCTTATCGCCAACGACTACGACGACGACCTCGTCAAGGTGCTCGACGGCGGCGTGAGGGGGTGGGTTGACGCAGGTCACCCCACGCTAGAGGACCAGTTCCTCGGGTGCTGAGGCACCTGCGGCTGAGGGGCACAGGCTGCATCCAGGTGCATCGTGCGCGGGCGAGCGCAGGGTTGCTGAAAATACCAGGTAACGGGCGCGCCCTGGTCGAGCAGTGCGGGGCGCAGCGAAGGAGATGCCATGGACAATTCGACGCAAGCTGAAGGAATCACGAGGGCGCAGGCCCTCGGCGTGGGGGCGGCGGCCCTCGGTGCTACGGTTGTTGGCGGCTTTGCGGCAGGCGCGCCTCGTCGGGCCTGCGCCGATGAGCCGGTCGGGCAGGACGAGGGCGACTACAACCCTTACTCCGGCGTGGCCGAGGATATCGAGTACACACCAAGCGCCGACGGCCATGTGAGCGCCTATGCGATGCCGCAGATGACGTATGCTGACGAGCGCGCCGCAAACCCCAAGCGCGTGCTTGTGGTGGTGGACTACCAGGTGGATTTCGTCGACGGCGGGGTGTTCGGCCGCATCGAGCCCGCCGTTGCCATCGAGGGCGCCATTTGCGAGAAGATTCAGGAGTATCGCGACCGCGGCGACATCGTGGTCTACACGATGGACACCCACCCGGCCGACGAGTACGCCGCCACGCGCGAGGCCACGGTAAACCCGCCGCATTGCGACCCCGCCACCGAGGGCTGGCAGCTCTACGGTCGCGTGCGCGACCTACTCAACCCCGACAACGCCACGCTCGTCATGACGGGCACCTATGGCGCGCCTGGTTTGGTGTGGGTCATCGATGGCTACCGTGAGCAGGGCATACAGATCGAGTCGGTGGAGTTTGCGGGCGTCTCCACCACGTGCCGAGTACTGCACAACGCCATCATCGTGTACAACTTCTTCCCCGAGCTGCCCATGATTATGGACGCGGCCACCACGGCAAGCTATACCGACGAGCGCACAGAGGAGCAGCTCGAGGAGCTTGAGGCCTGGGGCTTCATAGTGAAAAGGTGAGCGATATGGGCATGGTTGAGCGCAAGGAGTTCGTTCAGGAAACGCTGGCGTTGGGCGCGGCCGGCATCGCGCTGGGCCTTGCCACGGCGAAGCCTGTCTGGGCGCAGGCGTCGGACGCGGTCGTGCAGCTTCCCCCTGCGGAGCCCGACCCCGACAGCGACTTTGGGGTGGACGCCAACATCAACATGGACACCATCGACGACTACCTCGGCATTCCCGGCGTCGCCTATCGAGACGCGCGCCTGCTCAAAGACCCGGCCGACTATGCCTCCATCGGCGGCGACTCGGTGCTGTCGTTTGCCATCGAGGGGTTCAAAGTCGTGCCGTTCCCCTATATCGGCACTCTCCAGGAGCTGCCCGTTTCCGGAGCCTACGAGGGCGATCGGCTCTACGACGTGGAGTGGGACTCAGACGGCGAGGTGGTGTCGGCCAGACCGCGCTATGAGCAGTCGCTGCTCATCTTGCAGGACCTTTTCACCCAGGACGCCCCTGTGGTGCTGTGCTGTGGCGGGGGCGGCTACGCCTCGATGATGAAGAAGCTCCTCGTCTACCTAGGTTGGGACGAGTCGCTGCTCTATAA
>CAKUKJ010000025.1 GCA_934662525.1 uncultured Coriobacteriales bacterium
ACACACTAGCCCAAATCGATCCACGTCTCTTCGCCTGAATCGTCGGTTACATAGTACCCGTGAATGAGGCTGCCGTCGGAGCCGTGGTAATAGTCGACCCAAGTTTCACCGTCGGAGAGGTAGTAGCCGCCATTGTACGCCGCGTCGTCGGGCACGTCGGTGGGGTTGAGGGCGATGGAATAGCCGTCCTTCGTCTGACGCGTCGTCGTGGAGGAGTCGGCCGACGCCGCGTCGTCGGCGCCATCGGAGGCGGCGGAGTCATCGGCGGCATCTGCATCCTGCCCGTCTGCCTCGGCGGTCTGCTGGTAAGGGAGCGAGTCGCTCGACGTGGCGTCGGAATCCGAGGAGGCGGCTCCTTCCGTAAGGCCGCGATAGGTGGGGTTGGCAGGCGTGCGCACGTTGATATAGCTGATCTGCCCTTGGAACTTGTCGAGGATGCCCAAGACGGTCTGTTCCTTGAGCTCGATGTCGTCGGGGGCACCGAGCGAGACCTTGATGCCGTTCGAGAGCACCACGGCGATGGACTCCTTGCTCGTGGCGCACGCGCTCACGATTTGGTCGCGCAGCGCAGGCGTGAACGTCTCCATGTATTGGACAAGCCCGAGCAGCGCCTCGTCGGTGCACTTCTCGCCCTCCACGGGGGCAAGGGTCGCCGCCGCCTCGCTCACGTAGACAACGCCCTCGTTTGCGGCGGCGTTCTTGGCCTGGACGTCATAGGAGTCCGCCCCGTTGTCGGCCGTTATGGCGGAAAGCTCGACCGGCTCGATCCATACGCCGTCCGTCGAGAGCCTCCAGGCGGCCTGCCCGTTCGAAAGCATGACGATGGCGGCGACCTTGCGCTCCGTGACCTCGACCGTGAGCGTGTCCGGCAGGCTGCGCGTGATGCGCACCGACGAGATCCAGGGGCTCGACAGAAGCCTCTTCTCCACGCCTGCCTCATCGAACCCGAAGAGCGTAGACCCTGCGGGGATGGCGGCCAGCTCGCTCACCTGCGTCTCGCTCACACGCTCGGTGGGCATGACGACGATGCGTCGAATCTGGAAGAGCGGAGACCACACGCACACGATATAGGCAAGGAAGAGCGCGGCCACGCACACGACGGTCAGCACGAACAGGCGCATGCGCCTGTTGTAGGACTTGCGCTTGGGGTCGCTCGCGCGCCCGCGCGCCCCGGGTCGCGACGGCCCCTCCGCCCCGGAGCGCTCGCGCGTCGGCTGGGAGGGACGCTCTTGGCGCATCGACGCCGACGACGCACGGCGGTTGTCAGGCGAGTCCTCGCGGGTGGCGCGCCTCTCTGTGCGGGCAGGCACCTCACGCGGGGAAGCCGAGGAACTTGACCTCCGGTCGTAGTTCGACGCCATGGCGCCTCCTCACCTCTTCGAGAACGTGAATGATGACCCGGGCGACGTCGGTTGCGGTCGCGCCTCCCAGGTTGACGATGAAATTGGCGTGCATCTGCGAGACCTCGGCCCCTCCCACACGATAGCCCTTGAGACCGCAGGAATCGATGAGCTTGGCGGCCTTGAGGTCGCTGGAGTTGCGAAACACGCTGCCACATGACGGCTGGTTGAGCGGCTGGGCCTCGCGACGGCGTTGCAGCACCGCCTCCATCGTCGCCTTCACGGCGGCGGCGTCGCCAGGTATGAGGTCGAGCACCACCTCGAGGATGATCTCGGTGCCGGGCAGGTCGGTGGCGCGGTAGTACCAGTTGATGTCCGAGCGGGCATAATGCACGAGGCCTGTGCCCGGGCGGAAGACGACGACCTCGGAGATGACCGAGTCGATCCAGTGGTTTGCCGTTCCCGCGTTCATGGAGACGGCACCGCCCACCGTGCCGGGAATACCCACCGCAAACTCAAGGCCCGAGAGGCCTTTGTCGAACGCCTCGGTCACGACGCGCTGCAGCACGGCGCCGGCGCCCACATGCATGCGCCCCGCCTCGTCGACGGTGAAACGCCGGAAGTCGCGTCCCAACACGAGCACGGCCCCCGCATAGCCGTCGTCGCTCACGAGCACGTTGGAGCCGCGGCCCATGATGACCCACGGCACGCCCTCTTGCCCCAGAACCTCGACGGCGTTGCGCACGTCGGCATAGTCGTCGCAGGTAACGAACAAAGACGCCGGCCCGCCTATGCGGTAGCTCGTGTGGCGACTCATGCGCTCCTGTGCCACGACCGTGCCGTGCAGGCAGGCCTCAAGGCGCGCGTGTGCCTCTGCCAAACCCATCGACCTGCCCCCTCCCTTTCCCGTGAAGCCGTCGCAGCTGCGTTGCGCGAAGGCGGTGCGCCCCGGTGTGCACCGCTTTCGCGCGCCTTGCTGCGGTGGCTCCTTGTCAGCACTTAGTTAAACCGAGCCTTCAGGCCGTCCACGATGGCCGGGCCCAGCAACGTGACGTCGCCGGCGCCCATCGTGATGATGAGGTCTCCGGGCTCGGCCGTCTGCACCATGCGGTCGACGACGGCATGGCGCTCGGGAACGTACGAGGCCTTGGCGCCGGGGCGATGGGCGCACACGGCGTTCGCCACCGTCTTGCCCGAAACACCGGGAATGGGCATCTCGCCCGCAGAGAAGACGTCGAGCACCACGAGCTCGTCGGCGTCGTCGAACGCAGGGCCGAACTCGGCGGCAAGCGACTGGGTGCGCGAGTAGCGGTGCGGCTGGAAGGCGACGCGCACGCGCTTGAAATCGAGCGTCTTGGCGGCCTTGAGCGTTGCGGCGATCTCGGTGGGGTGATGGCCGTAGTCGTCCACCACACGCACGCCGTTGACCTCCCCCACCAGCTCGAAACGGCGGTGGACGCCCGCAAAGCTCGAGATGGCGCCGGCGGCCTCGTCGCAGGGAAGACCGAGCACATAGGCGAGCGTGAGGACGGCGCTGGCGTTCAGGCAGTTGTGCAGGCCCGGGTTGTGGTCGAGGTGCAGGCGATACGACTTGCCGTCGGGCAGGCGCACGGAGAACGCGTTGATGCCCTCAGCCTGCTCAGGCGTGCAGACGACGTCGTTTTCCTCCCCGAAGCCATACGTGAGGACCGCACGCCCGCACGAGCGGGCAAGCTCGGGCAGATGGGGGTTCTCGCCGCACACGATGACATGGCCGTCCTCTGGCACCGAAGCCATGAACTCGCAGAACGTGCGCTCGATCGCCTCAAGTGTGCCGTAATGGTCGAGATGGTCGGCCTCGATGTTCGTGACGATGACGACGTTGGGGTCGAGGTTGAGGAACGACCCGTCGCTCTCGTCGGCCTCGGCCACGAAATAGGGGCCTTCGCCGGAATGGCCGTTCGTCTCGTAGCCGTCGATGATGCCGCCGATGAGGAACGTCGGGCGCTGGCCCATATGCTCGAGCATCGTGGCGGCGAGCGAGGATGTCGTCGTCTTGCCGTGCGTGCCGGCACAGGCGATGGTGATGGCGTCGCCCGACAAGAACGACAGCATCTTCGCGCGGTGCCAGACCTCGATGCCCAGCTCGCGGGCGCGCACAAGCTCGGGGTTCGTCTGGGGGATGGCGGTGGAGATGACGACGACGTCGGGCTTGACCTCGTCGATGGTGCGGGCGTTGTGCCCCACAAACACCTCGATGCCCTCCTTCACGAGGGCGCGGGTGTACTTGGATGCCTTGAGGTCGCTGCCGGTCACGCGGTAGCCCCTCTGGTGCAGCACGAGCGCGATGCCGGACATGCCGGCTCCGCCGATGCCGATGAAATGAACGCGCTCAAAGGGGCGCTTCGTTGCTTCTTGAGCCATGCGTACGACCTTTCACCTATGCGAGACGGCCTCGGAGGCCGCATATCAATCCGCCCTATTCTAGCTGCACCGCGCCTATGGGCGCGGCGGGGGCGTTCAGCGCGCAACAGCCTCCACAGCATCTGCCAGTCGCGCCGTCGCCCCCGAGTAGCCTAGGGCCTCCACGGCCTGCCGCATCTCGGCAAGTCGCGCGGGGTCGTCGAGCAGGGCCAGGAAGTCCTGGGCAAAGCCCGGCGCATCGAGGGCGTCGTCGTCCACGACAAGGGCGCCGCCTGCGTCTTTGAGAAGCAGGGCGTTCTGCGCCTGGTGGTTTTCCGTCGCAAAAGGATAGGGCACGAGCACCGAGGGCACCCCGCGGGCGGCAATCTCCGCGATGGAGGAGGCGCCAGCACGCGAGAACACAAGATCGGCCGCAGCCAGGCACGAACCCATGTCGTCGATGTAGGGGCTGAGGCGCCAGCGCGCGGCCTGGGCGTCTGTGAGGGCAAGGGCCGCCCTCGTCTCCTCATAGTCGCGCTTGCCCGCCGCATGGACGACGTAGACGTCGGGCCGATCGAGAAGCTCCTGCTTGAGGGCGACCGCCGCCTTGTTGAGGCGCGCCGCGCCCAGCGAGCCGCCGAAGACGAGAAGCACGCGGGCGTCCGCAGGGATACCCAGGGCCTTGCGCCCCTGCTCACGCGTGGGGGCAAGCACCGAGGCCCTCACGGGGTTGCCCACGACCTCGACGCGGGTGCGGGGCCCCAGCTTGCCGGCAAACTTCGCCTCAGAGGAGGGGTAGGTGAGGGCAAGCACGACGGCGTCCTTGGCGAGGGCCTTGTTTGCCATGCCGGGCACGGAGTTCTGCTCGTGCAGCACGAGCGGCACGCCGCCTTTGGCTGCGGCGGCGGCAAGCGGGAAGCACACGTATGCGCCGAACCCCACGGCCGCGGCCGGTCTGCCGTCGCGGGCAAACTCGGCGAGCAGCTGTTTTTGTGCGCGCCTCATCTTGATGATGGCGGTGATGCCCGTCCAGGGACGGGAGCGGTCGAAGCCGCTCACGTCGAGACCCTCGAACGAGAATCCCTGCTGGGGCACAAGCGTTGCCTCCATGCCCTTCTTCGTGCCGTAAAACCGCACGTCGTGACCGCGACGGCGCAGCTCGTCGGCCAGAGCAAGAGCGGGGTTGATATGACCCGCCGTACCGCCGGCGGCAATGGCGAAAACGCTCATCTCGTGCTCCTCTCCTCATCCTGTGATTCGCGCACGTCCACGCCGTCACGCGGGGGACGTGCGTCCCATCGAGCATCGACGGCGCTGTCGCGGCCCGCCGAGGCGCCTCCCTGCATGATCGCGCCAGGCACGCGCAAGGGCGGGCGCGCAGTTCCGCCCTCCTCGCGAGACCGGCCTCCCTCCACCACCGAAAGGCCGCGCTTCGTATGGGCGCGCCTGCGCTCGCGACCCTCGCGCACATCGGCCGCATTGTCACGCGCAACGCCGGCGATGAGGCCGGTCATGATGAGGCAAGAAATGATGGACGAACCGCCCGCCGTGATGAAAGGCAACGGACGACCCGTCAGGGGCAGCAGGCCCGTCACGCCCGCCATGTTGAGAAAGGCTTGAAACTCGATGAGAACCGTAAGCGACGAGGCCAAGAGGCTCGCCTGCAGGTCGTCGCGCTTGCGGGCGCCGTACGCGATGCGAAAGCCGCAGAAGCCATAGAACGCGAACAGGCCGATGAGCACGATGCAGCCCACGAAGCCGAGCTCCTCGCCGATGATGGCAAAGATGTAGTCGTTCTCAGCCTCCGGGAGATACGAGTACTTTTGACGTGACTCCCCCAAGCCCAGACCGAAGAAGCCGCCTGACGCAAGCGCCCTGAAGCCGTGGATGGACTGCCAGCCGTCGCCGTAATAGTCGGCCTCGGGGTCGAGCCAGGTTGCAAAGCGAGCCGAGCGATAACTTGCAAACGAGATGGCGAGCCCGGCAAGCACGACCAGCACCAACGCCGTAGGGATGAGGTAGCGCAGCTTGGCCCCGGCAAGGTACGCCATGAGGAAGAGCGCGGCGGCGATGATGATGAGCGTGCCGAGGTCCTTCTCGGCAAAGATGAGGCCAAGGGGCAGCACGACCGGCAGCAGCAGGCGCATGCCGCAATCAGGCAAGCGCAAATCGCCCTCCGCGCAACGCGTGAAGTAGTGCGCGCACGCCATGACGATGGTGATTTTGGCAAACTCGGAAGGCTGCAGCGAGAAGGGACCGACCTGCAGCCAGCGCGTGGCGCCGTTCGTGTTCGTGCCTGCCACCAGCACCAAAACAAGCAGCACGACAGCAAAGGCCGACAGGCCCGCCAGCCACCTGAACTGCATGAGAGTGTTTGCACCCATGTGGCGCAAGGCGAAAAAGGCGGCCGCGCCCAACGCCATGAAGATGGCCTGGTTCATAGCCGTGCGGTAGCTCGCGGCGTCCGCGTCGACAAGCTCGATGGACGAGGCTGAAAACACCATCGTGAGGCCGAAGGCGCACAGGCATATCGTGGCGACCTCGAGCAGGAAGAGAGGCGACGTCAGGTGCTCGACAGTCCAGAACACGCCGGCGTTGACCCTATGCGACACCTTCTCGCGACGCTTGCTCATCGCGCCGCCCCTCGCATGAGCTCCTCCACCCAGCCCTGGAAGACCTCTCCCCGTTGGACGTAGCCCTTGAACTCGTCGAAAGACGAACAGGCAGGCGACAGCAGCACCACGTCGCCGGAGCAGGCCAACTTGCAGGCCGCATCGAACGCATCGCGCATCTTGGGAGCAAGGACGAGCTCGCAGCCGGGGCGCTCCCGAACGGCCTGGGCAAGCGCCCCGTGGAAGCGCGCGCCCGCCTCGCCGTAGCATACGGCGGCCTTGCAGCGCGCGGCCACCGTACCGGCCAGCTCGCCCAAATCGGTTCCCTTGTCATGCCCTCCGAGCAAGACGACGGTGCGGCCCGGGGCAAACGAGCCGATGGCCTTGATGGTGGCGTCGACGTTCGTGCCCTTGGAATCGTCGTAGAACTCGACGCCGCCCACGCAGCCGCACGGCTCGATGCGATGCGCGAGCGGGGCGAAAGCGACGAGCCCCCGCTTGACCGCCTCGGCCTCGGCTCCCATCTCGAGCGCGCAGGCCGCAGCGGCAAGGGCGTTCTGCACGTTGTGGGCGCCCATGATCTGCATGTCTTCGACACCGCACAGCACATGGTCGCACCCGCGCAGGCGAACGACCAGGTTGCGGCGCCCATCCACCCATGCCGCGTCGAAGGCGCGCTCGCTGGGCGCGCGTCCCAAAACCGCCACGCGCACGCCGCGCGCAACGAGACGGCCCGCCACTTCGCGACAGGTCTCGTCGTCGCCAAGGACGGCAAGGTCGTCGGGCGTCATGTTGGAAAACAGTTTTTCCTTGGCCTCGGCATACGCCTGCAGGCTGCCATGCCATTCGACATGGTCGGGCGTGACGTTGAGGAGCACGCCCACATGCGGGGCAAGCTCCTTGCTGCTTTCCAACTGGAAGCTCGACAGCTCGGCCACGAAAACCTCGCCCGGCTCGCGGTCTGCCACGCAGGCGATCGGCGGCAGGCCGATGTTGCCCACCGTGCGGGCGGCCATGCCCGACGCGCGCATGAGCTCGCAGGCAAGCGTCGTCGTGGTGGTCTTTCCGTTCGTGCCGGTGATGCCCACCCACTTTTCGGGGCTCACGCGCCAGGCAAGCTCGGGCTCGCTGACAAGCTCGCGGCAATGCTGCGCGCCCCAGCGGTAGAAATCGCCGATGCAGGGAATGCCTGGGCTCACGACGCCCAGGTCGAACGCGCCGGCAAGCCCTTCGAAACCCTCGACGACACGCACGCCGAGCCCCTCCAGCTCGCGCGCCTTTGCGCGCTGACCCTCGCCGAGCCGAGGCGCCACGAGCGTCACCGAATCGGGCTTGCCCGGCTCGCGCGCAACAAGGTAGCGCGCCGCCGCCTCGGTGGAGGCGCCAAGGCCTAGGAGGACGATGTTTCCGGTAGGTTCAAACATGAGCGAATCTCCCTTTTGAAAGGGCCTAGCCGATGGTTTGGAAGTAGAGGGCGAACCCCAAGGCGGCACAGGCGGCGGAGATGATCCAGAACCGCGTGACCACCTTCGTCTCCGCCCAGCCCTTCTTCTCGAAGTGATGGTGCAGGGGCGCCATAAGGAAGACGCGTTTGCCGGTTGTCTTGAAACTGACGACCTGGATGATGACGCTCATGACCTCGACGATGAAGATGCCGCCGATGACGATGGAGGCCACCTCACTCTTCGTGAGGACGGCGATAGAGGCAAAGGCCGTGCCCAGCGCAAGGGATCCCGTATCGCCCATGAAGATGGACGCCGGGTAGCAGTTGAACCACAAAAAGCCGATACAGGCGCCCACGCAGGCGAAGGCGAAGACCGAAAGGCCCAGGTCGCCGCAGGCATAGGCGACCATGCCCATGACGCCGAGCGTGACCGCGGAGCACCCGCCGCACAGGCCGTCAAGACCGTCGTTGAGATTGACGGCGTTGGAGAAGCCGGCCAGCAGCAGATACACGAAGACGAGGTAGAGCCAGGGCACCTGCACGCCGGCAATCGTGGTGGTCAACACGCCCAGGTCGATGTCGACGAGGCCGAAGATGCTCACTTTCGGGGAGACCCCCGCAACGTTGACGGCAGTGAGCGTGAAGGCGATGACGATGACGGCCTGGCCGATGAGCTTGGCAGAAGGAGTGAGGCCCAGCGAGCGCTTGTGGGCGACGCTCTCGAAGTCGTCGGCGAAGCCGAGAAGGCCCGTGAGCACCGTGGCGGCAAGCGCGATGACGAGCGGGGCGCTGACAGGCGCGATCACGAGCGTCGTGACGACGACGGCCGTGAGTATGATGACGCCGCCCATCGTGGGCGTTCCCTGCTTCTGCAGGTGGCGCTGGGGGCCGTCGGCCCTAATCTGCTGGCCGATCTTGTTGCGGCGCAGCAGCTTTATCCAGCCGGGCATGAGCACGCACACGATTGCCGCCGCCACAAAGACGGCGATGAAGATCTGAAAGCTTGGATAGTTGCTCGCTATGCCCATGCTTGGGTCACCGCCTCGACAGTCTTTTCCAACCCCGTGGAGTGCGAGGCCTTGACGAGCACGGCGTCGCCCTCACGCGCAAGTTCCTTCAAAACATTGGCCGCCGCAACGGCGTCGGTCACCTCGATCACGTCGTTTTCAGACATGCCCATGAGCAAGGCCGCATGGGCCATCGCCTGAGAGAGGGGGCCCACCGCAACGAGCACGTCGACGCCCTTGCCGGCGACGTAGCCGCCCACGGCGGCGTGGACGGTCTGGCTGTCCTCGCCCAGCTCGCCCATGTCGCCCAGGCAGGCGATGCGGCGGGCGGCCTTCAGGCTGCACAGCACGTCGACCGCACGGCGCATGGAGTCGGCGTTGGCGTTGTAGCAGTCGTTGACCACCGTGACGCCGGCCGCGCACCGCACGACCTGCTGGCGGTTGCCCTCAAGGCGAAGCCCCGACAGAGCCTCGGAGATGGCCTGCGCGCCCACCCCGAGCAAGTCTCCCATGGCGGCGGCGGCCAGCGCGTCCGTCACGTTGTGGACGCCGGGCAGGCCCAGGTCGAGCGCCATCTGCGCGCCGCTGGGAAGCGTCGCCGTGCCGTGGGCGCATCCCACCTCGTCAACCTCGACGTCGGTACAGCTGGCATCGTCGGATGCGGCCGTGCCGAACGTGAGCGTGCGCACGCCTGCCGGCTTGGCGACGTTGGAGGCAATCCAGGGCGTGTAATCGTCTTGGCCCCACAGAAGCGCGCAGGGCTCGATGCCCAGAGGGTTCTTCTCCTGCTTGGCCAGGGCGCTCACCAGCTCGGACTTGGCGCGGGCGATGTTGAGCCTGCTTCCCAGAAGGCCGATGTGGGCCGTGCCGACGTTGGTGATGATGCCGATGTGCGGCTTGGCCACGCGCGCGATGGTCTCGATCTCGTGCATGCCGCTCATGCCCATCTCCACCACAAGCGCCTCGGCGTCCTCGGGGCATGCGAGCACCGTGAGCGGGCCTCCGAGCGTGGAGTTGAGGTTGCCTTGCGTTGCGAACGTCTTGTACTTGGCCGCCAAGACGCGCGCGCACATCTCCTTCGTCGTCGTCTTGCCCGACGACCCCGTGACACCCACGACGACGCAGTTGAGCCGAGCGCGCCACCACATGGCGAGTGCCTCCAGCGCCCGCTCGCCAGAAGGCGTCACGAAGACGGCGGCCTTGTTCGCCCGCGCATACGCCAGCTCGGCCTGCGTGGGCTCGCGCGTCATGAGCACCGCAGCGGCGCCGGCCTCGATGGCGCGCTTCGCGTAATCGTTGCCGTCGACGCGCTCCCCCACCAGGCAGATGAAAGCGCAGCCCGGCGTCACCTTGCGTGAGTCGATGGCGACTCCCGCGACGTCGCGGGACTGGTCGGGACAATCTATGATGCGCGCGCAGGCGATTTGGGCCACCTGCCCCGCAGGAGCATGAAACATCGCGCCTCTCCTTTCGTGCAGACCGTCTAATACGAAGGCGGGATCTGGAGCTTGTCCAGGGCCTCCTTCATGATGACCGCCCACACAGGGCCGGCCGCCTCAGAGCCCGTGGCGCCGGTCACGTAGTCAATCATGACGTATACAAGCACTTTTGGGTCGTCCGTGGGGCCGAAGCCGATGAACGACACCGTGTTGGTGTTGGCGAAGTAGCGCCCCGTCGTGTCGTCGACGCGCTCTGCCGTGCCCGTCTTGCCCGACAGGCGGTATCCCTCCACCTTGCCGGTCTTGCCATAGCCGTTCTCGATGACCGAATACATCATCTCGGACACCTGGTGGGCCGTGTCGGCCGAAATGGCCCTGCCCGCCTCGGGATAGCTCTGCTGGGTGCCCCCCACGCTCACGAGGAAGTGGGGCTGCACGAGGATGCCGTCGTTGGCGATGGCGCTGATGGCCCGCGCCATCTGGATGGGCGGCACGGCGAGCGCCTGGCCGAACGCCATGGACGCCCAGGCGCCGGTGTACTCGCTGTACTCGGGCACGATGCCCACCACCTCGCCGGGATAGTCGACCCCGGTGAGGCTGCCGATTTTGAAGCGCTGCGTGTAGGTATAGAAGTTCGCCGAGCCCAGGCTTTCGGCGCACTCGACCATGCCGACGTTGCTCGACCGCTCAAGGACCTCCGTGAGCGTGAGGTCGATGTCGTAGTCGCGCTTGTCGGAGTCTCCGACCCAGTCGTCGCCGACCTGGATGCTGGAAGGGCAGTAATAGCTCGTCGTGGGCGTGGCTATCCCCAAGTCAATGGCGGCCGAGGCGGTGATGGGTTTGAACGTCGAGCCCGGTTCGTAGGAACCGCTCACGCAGTTGACGTTGAACGCCTCGGTCGTGGCCGCCGATATGTTGGAGAGGTCGAGGTAGGGCGTGGAGACGCATGCGTATATCTCGCCCGTCTCCGGGTTCATGACGATGCACATGCCGGCACGCGCGCCCCAATCGGCGACGGCCTGGGAAATCTGCTCCTGGGCGACGCGCTGGATGTCGAGGTCGATGGAGATGACGATGTTCTCGCCGTCCACGGGGTCGATCCTCACGGCCTCGCCGCCCACGATGGGGTCGCCGTCGCGGGAGCGCTCCTGCACAAGGTAGCCGTCAGTGCCGGACAGAACGTCGTCGTATTGCAGCTCGAGGCCGGTGATGCCCTTGTTCTCGTCCCCGCCGATGATGCCGATGATGTTTCCCGCGACCTCGCCCTGCGTGTAGACGCGCTTCTGCACGTCTTCGTACTCAAAGCCCGAAAGGGACACCAGCCCCGTCTTCTTGCGCTCAAGGTTGGCCGTCTCGAGCGCGGCCTTCAGGTTCGTCTCAAGCAGCGGGTCGGCGTTCTTGACGAGGTACTCGTATTTGGAGTCGCGCGAACAGATGTCGGCATATGTGCTCGCATCGCCGCCCAGCACCTCAGCGATGAGGTTGGCCGTGGCGTTGATGGCGTCGTTTTCCTGCACGACATTGGGATGGATGGCGATATTGACGGCGTCTACCGAGCGGGCCAGGACGTTGCCGTTGCGGTCGTAGATCGCCCCGCGCCTGTAGGGAAGCGTGTGGTTTGCCGTGCGCTCGGCCGAGGCCTCGGTGGAGATGTCGCCCGTCGCGATTGCCTGCAGGTAGAAGAGCTTGCCGGCGGTCGCAAGGAACGCCGCGCCCAAAAGGCCGCCCACGACGACCTCGCGCGAATACGGCTTTTCGCGGTACCAGGTGAGAAAGCGCTCGGCGAGTTGGCCGACCTTGCCGTCGCGGTACTGGCGGCGCGCCGATGGCCGGCCGGCCGTGCGCTCTTGCGCCGCCCGAGGGGACCCGTCCTCGGCGCCGCCAACCTCTGAGGAGCGGCTCGCAGACCGCCTGTTGCCGGGGACGCGTGGGGTTCTAGCGGGGTCTGCAGAGTCGCGCCCGGAGGAGCTGCGCACCCGCGATTCCTCGTCGCGCGCAGACATGGCTACTCGGTCTCTGCGGCCGTATCAGCCGTGCTGGCAGACAAATCCACCTCGGCGCTCTGCTCGGGGTAGGTCATGCCGTAGACCTGCGTCGCGATAGACCACACGCGGTCTTTGTCGCTGTAGATGGAGTTCTGGACCTCAAGCTCGGAGGCGCTGTAGCGTGCGGCCTCAAGCTGCGTGTCGAGCTCGGCGTTCTGCGACAGGTAGTCGTAGGCGGCCGAGATGAGGAACACCTTCACGGCGCCGACGAGCAGCATCGCGGCGGCAAAGGCGACGACGCACTTCGCGGCAGTGATGACGACGGGAGACAACGGCGCACTCGCATGGCGGGACGAGCCGCCCTCGACGACGTTCCAATCGCGGCGGACGCGCTCACGTTGGGGCGTTGCCTGCTCGGCCACCTCGTAGGCGGCCATGTCGTACGCTGCGTTGTCGTCATATCGTGCCAACCGTGTCACCTCCTCATATCGTCATGTGCCGACCTCGCGACACAGGGGTTGTGATTCTAGACCAACTTGACCGCTGAACGAACCTTGGCAGAGCGAGAGCGCGGATTACGTACAATCTCTTCGTCTGAAGGGACGCGCGGCTTGCGCTCCTGGAGCTTGAGCACGGGCTTGCAGCCGCACACGCACACCGGAAGCTCCGGAGGGCACGTGCACGTCTGCGTGAAGGAGCGGAACGTCTCCTTCACTATGCGGTCCTCAAGCGAGTGGTAGCTGATGACGCAGATGCGCCCATCGGGGTTGAGCCAGCGCACGGCGGCGTCCAAACCCGCCTTGAGGGCGTCCATCTC
>CAKUKJ010000026.1 GCA_934662525.1 uncultured Coriobacteriales bacterium
ACGACGCCTTCTCGTTGTCCATGATGGAGTCGACCTTGTAGCCCACAGGCGCGCTGTGGAAGTAGATGCGCCCGATGAACTCCCCTTCCTCCCCCATGCGCTCATCGGTCCACACATGGCTGATCGGCACGGCGTACGGATAACCGTCGTCCCCCTCGATTGCCAGAACGCCCGACGTCGCCTGTCTCATGACCTCAACGGCGTCATTGAAGCTGAGCTGCTGTTTAGAGCGCCTCATCTCTCTATGCATCTAGGCCTCCTCGCCTTTTTCGTCGTCTACAGACCTGCCTTCCGGCCCCTGGAGGCCATCGTCGCGCATGTCGGTGCCATCTGAGTCGCAAAGCCCGTCTGATGCCTCGACGCGCTCGTAAAAATGCACGGTCGAGGTGCCGAAGCGCTTCAGGCGCACCTTGTGGAGCACGCCGAAGTCGTCAGGCATCTCCTTGCGGTCGCGCGTACGGATGACCACCGAGCCGCCATAGGCAAGCAACGCGCCGTCGGCCAAGGCCTCCATCACAGGGTGGAAGATCTCGTCGACCGTAAAGGGCGGGTCGAGATAGACGATGTCGAACGTCTGGTGTGTGCGGCCCAGCCGGCCGATGACGCGGAACACGTCGTCGCGCACGACCTCGGCATGGCACTTGTCCAGGCCCGTCCTCTTGAGGTTGGCGCGAATCGTCTTCACCTGCTCCGACCCCGCGTCAACCATCACCGCGCGGTTCGCGCCACGCGACAGTGCCTCGAGGCCCATGCAGCCCGACCCGCTGAACAAATCGAGGAAGTCCGCCCCCTCAAGGTCGAACTGCCAAATGTTGAAGAGCGACTCGCGGATAAAGTCGGTCACAGGGCGCGTGTCGAGCCCCTTGGGGGCCGTTATCTCCCGTCCGCGCGCGCTGCCAGCGATAATGCGCATAAGCCTCCTTAGAAGTCAGCGTTGCCGACGGTGCGGGGGTGAGGCAGCACGTCGCGGATGTTGGAGACGCCCGTCAGGTACATCACGAGGCGCTCGAACCCAAGGCCGAAGCCCGCATGGCGGCAGCTGCCGTACCGACGCAGGTCGAGGTAGTACTTGTACTGCTCGGGATTCATATCGAGCTCGGCGATGCGCCTCTCAAGCACGTCGAGGCGCTCCTCGCGCTGCGAGCCGCCGATGATCTCGCCGATACCGGGCACAAGGCAGTCGGTGGCCGCCACGGTCTTGCCATCGTCGTTCATGCGCATGTAGAAGGCCTTGATCTGGGCAGGGTAATCGGTCACGAAGACTGGGCGCTTGAAGTGCTGCTCGGTGAGGAAGCGCTCGTGCTCGGTGGCAAGGTCGCAGCCCCAATACACCGGGTATTCGAACTCGTGGCCCGCCGCCACCGCCTCCTCAAGCACCTTGACGGCGTCGGTGTAGCTGATGCGGCCGAAATCGCTTGACGCCACATGCTCCAGGCGCTCGATGAGGCCCTTGTCGACAAATGAGTTGAAAAACGCCAGCTCATCGGGGCAGTTGTCCATGACATAGCGGATGACGTACTTGAGCATGTCCTCCGCCAGGTTCATGTCGTCCTCAAGGTCGGCGAAGGCAATCTCGGGCTCCACCATCCAGAACTCAGCGGCGTGACGCTGGGTGTTGGAGTTCTCGGCGCGGAAGGTGGGGCCAAACGTGTAGACGCTGCCGAACGCCATGGCGAAGTTCTCAGCCTGGAGCTGACCCGACACCGTGAGGTTGGCGGGCTTGCCGAAGAAGTCCTGCGAGTAGTCGACGTTGCCCTTATCGTCGAGCGGCGGGTTGGCCGGGTCGATGGTGGTGACGCGGAACATCTCGCCGGCGCCCTCGCAGTCGCTTGCGGTGATGATGGGCGTGTTCACGTAGACGAAACCGCGCTCCTGGAAGAACCGGTGGATGGCGAAGGCGGCCTTGGACCTCACGCGAAACACCGCGCTGAACAGGTTGGTGCGCGGGCGCAGGTGCTGGATGGTGCGCAGGTACTCGACGGTATGGCGCTTCTTCTGCAGCGGGTAGTCGGGAGCGGAGGCCCCCTCCACCTCGACGCTTGCCGCTTTGAGCTCGAAGGGCTGCTGCGCACCCGGAGTGAGCACGAGCTCGCCGGTCACGATGAGCGCCGCGCCCACGTTTTGGCCGGCGATGTCGTCGTAGTTGGCCAGAACGTCGCGGTTGAGCACCACCTGGAGGTTGTTGAAGCAGCTGCCATCGTTGAGCGCAATGAAGCCCACGGCCTTGGAGTCGCGAATGGAGCGCGCCCAGCCGGCCACGGTGAGCGTGGCTCCGCCCAGGCTCTCGGAGTTTGCAAAGATGTTTGCCACAGTTGTGCGCATCATGGCTTAAAGCCTCCCCATAAGTACGGACAGTCGCAGGCCATTGTACGACGCGCGGCATCCGTTTGGCACAGGATTCGCGCGACCCGGGCACACCTGCACCAGGTTTCCCGCCGAAAGCGCGGCAAGAGACGGCACGCGGGCCTGCCGCCGAACAAACCGACACCCCGCCAAAACGACGGCGCGGCCGCGCCGCAGGCCTTGCAACCGGGCTTGGCCCAAAATTGCTTAACCGCGACGCGACCGCACTTTACCAGGTATTTTGTGTTTTGAGAGCTACGCCTCGAACGACTGCAGGATGCTATGGGCGGCCTCCTTGCCGGCACCCATGGCAAGGATGACCGTGGCCGCGCCCGTCACGATGTCGCCGCCGGCCCACACGCCCGGCTGGCTCGTGCGGCCCTGCTCGTCGGCCTCGATGTAGCCCCAGCGGTTGAGCGCCACGTTGGGCGCCATGGCGGGCACAAGCGGGCAGGCGTTTGTGCCGATGGCCGTGATGGCGAGGTCGCAGGGAATCTCGACGACGGCATCTGCGCCCGTGAGCGCCACCGGACGGCGACGGCCGCCCTCGTCGGGCTCCCCCAGCTCCATGCGCTGCAGGCGGGCGGCGCACACGTTGCCGGCCTCGTCGGCCACAAACCCAAGCGGCCCCACGAGCTCCATAAGGCGGACGCCCTCGGCCTTGGCGTGCTCGATCTCGGCGCGGCGGGCGGGCATCTCGGCCTCGGTGCGACGGTAGCACAGCGTGACCGTCTCGGCACCCAGGCGAAGCGCGGTGCGGGCAGCATCCATGGCCACGTTGCCGCCGCCGAACACCACAACGTTCTTGCCGGGGCGCACAGGGGTGTCCACCTGCGGAAAGTCGTATGCGCGCATGAGGTTCACGCGCGTGAGGTACTCGTTGGCGCACATGACGCCGCATGCGTTCTCGCCGGGCACGCCGAGCATCTTGGGCAAGCCCGCGCCCACGCCGATGAACGCGGCGTCGAAGCCCTTGTCGGCCAGCAGCTCGTCCACCGTGAACGTGCGGCCGGCGACCATGTTGGGCTCCACGCGCACACCAAGGGCCTCCATGGCCTCCAGCTCGCGGGCGACGACGGCCTTGGGCAGGCGGAACTCGGGGATGCCGTACACGAGCACGCCACCCAGACGGAACAGCGAGTCGAACACGGTGACCTCGACGCCGGCGCGCGCCAGCTCGAAGGCGCACGTGATGCCCGCAGGGCCGCTGCCCACCACGGCGACGCGCTTGCCGGAAGCAGGGGTGGGAGCGGCAACCTCGCCTGCGGCGTGAGCATCCTCGGCAGCCCCTTCCAGCTCGCCGGCCTTGTCGCCTAGGAAGCGCTCAAGCTGGCCGATGGCAATGGGGTTGCCGCGCTTGGCAAGCACGCACGCGCCCTCGCACTGCGTCTCCTGCGGGCACACGCGGCCGCACACGCTCGGCAGCAGGTTGTCACGACGGACAGTCGCAAGGCCGCCGGCCCAGTCACGGGCGCGAATGGCCTCAATGAAGCGTGGGATGTCGACGCCCACGGGGCAGCCCTTCACGCACATGGGGCGCGCGCAATCCAGACAGCGGTTGGCCTCAAGCACGGCGTCGTCGTCGGTGTAGCCCAAATCGACCGGCATGAAGCCCTTCACGCGTTCGGAGGCGTCTACCTCGCGAGCGAGTGTGCGGGG
The DNA here is from genome assembly GCA_934662525.1 of uncultured Coriobacteriales bacterium. Taxonomy (GTDB): domain Bacteria; phylum Actinomycetota; class Coriobacteriia; order Coriobacteriales; family UMGS124; genus UMGS124. The sequence goes on from CAKUKJ010000026.1 coordinate 4,003, forward strand.
CGCTTTGGCGTTGGGCCTGTAGCGCTCGGCCGTGGCCACAGCCTCACCTTTCTGCATCTCACTCATCGTGCGGCTCCTTCCAGGGCGTCGGCGGCCTGCTGCATGCGACAGGCATGGGCAAGTTCAAGCGACTCGCGCTCCTGCGGCGCAAACGTGCGCAGGCGCGAGCGCAGGTCGGCCCAATCCACCTTGGCGCCGTCGAAGTCAACGCCGTCGATGCAGGCAAAGCGCACCTGGCCGTCCACCACGACGCGGCAGCCGCCGCACATGCCCGTACCGTCGAGCATGACCGGGTTGAGCGACACGGTAACGGGCACGTCATAGGAGCCCAGACACTTCACGCAGGCGCCCATCATGGGCACGGGGCCCACGGCAAAGGCATGGTCGATTTGCCCGGCCTTGGCAAGGCGCTCGAGCGGCCCCGTGGCAAAGCCCTTCTCGCCATAGGAACCGTCGTCGGTCACCACGATGACCTCGGCCCCCTCGATGGCGCGGAACTTGTCCTCAAGCACGAGCAGGTCGTGCGTGCGCGCGGCCACGATGGCGCTGACGCGCGCACCGGCCTGAGCGAGCGAGCGCGCAACAGGGTATGCCGCAGCCAGGCCCACGCCGCCGCCCGCGACAGCCCAGCGCTGCCCTGCGACGCCTTCCATGTCGGAGGGGTTGCCCAAAGGCCCCGTGACGTCGAGGAGCTCCTGGCCCTCCTCAAAGCTGGTCAACAGCTCGGTCGTGCGCCCCGCCACGAGGAACACGAACTCGATCCAGCCCTCGTCGGCGCTCCAGTCACAAAAGGTGAACGGCACGCGCTCCGCGCCCTCGCGGGCACGCACCAAGAAGAACTGACCGGCCTGGGCCTTGGCGGCAACAGCCGGCGCCTCGACGCGCATGAGCCATGTGTTCTGCGCGAGAAGCTCCTTTTTCAGAATTCGATGCACGGTTCCTCTCCCCATCGCCGAGATACACGTATGCGTATAGAGTGTCATGCAGAGTTACTCGAGGATATAATGCGACCCTCGCCCGTCAATCAAAGGGGTAAGCTGCCGTGATAACCGAAAAACTCATAGAGACGTTCGTCCACACCGACGAGAAGGCCGACCCCGCCCTGACCCGCACGGCATACGGCAAGTTCGCCGGCGCCGTGGGCATCGTGTGCAACGCGGCCCTGTGCGCGGGCAAGGCGGCCGTGGGCGCGGCAAGCGGGTCGGTCGCCATCGTGGCCGACGCCCTCAACAACCTCTCCGACGCCTCAAGCAGCGTCATCAGCCTTCTGGGCTTCAAGATGGCGAGCAAGCCCGCCGACGAGGGGCACCCCTATGGGCATGGACGCTTCGAGTACCTGTGCGCCATGGCCGTGGCTGTGCTCATCGTCGTCGTGGGCGCAGGCCTCATCCAAAGCTCTGCCGAGAAGATGCTCAACCCCGAGCCCATCAGCGTAAACGCCGTGAACGTGGCCGTCCTTGTGGCCTCCATCGGCGTGAAGCTCTGGATGGCGGCGTTCAACTCCACGCTTGCGAGGCACATCTCCTCAAAGGTGCTCGACGCCACGGCGCAAGACTCCCGCAACGACGCCATCACCACCGCAGCCGTGCTCGCAGCCTGCCTCGTCAGCCAGTTTACCGGCATCAATCTCGACGGATGGGCAGGCGCCGCCGTGGGCGTGTTCATCGTGCTCTCCGGCGCCGGCCTCGTGCGCGACACGGTGGACCTGCTACTGGGCCAAGCGCCCGACCCCGAGCTCATCGAGCGCATCAGCAAGCGCGTGCTCACCGCCCCAGGCGTCTTGGGCGCACACGACCTCAACATCTACGACTACGGCCCAGGGCGCCTCTACGGAAGCGTGCATGTGGAGATGGACGGGCGGCGCAGCCTCTCCGAGGTGCATGAGGTCATCGGCCGGTTGGAGCGCACGGTTCGGCAGGACGAGGGCCTCGACCTCACCATCCACGTCGACCCCGTCGCAAGCGCGGGCACAAGCCAGGCCGACCTGCACGCCTGGCTCGAGTCACGCGTGCGCGGCGTGGACGCGCGCCTCAAGGTGGACGACGAGAGCCTCGTGCGCGACAAAGAGGGCCACGAGGTGCTCTTCTTCACCGTCGTGTGCCCCGCGCAGGAGGACCTTGACGCCTCGGCTCTCACCCAGCAAATCTGTGCCGTCATCTCCCAAGACCATCCCGACTACGTCTGCCGCCTCACCTGGGACAACACCCCCGTCGCCAGGCTTTCGTAGCCACAGAGCCCAAAGGAGCCGACCGTGAACCCCACACAGCAAAAGAGGGCGGCAAAGGAGTTCGTCGCCCACTGAAAAGCCATGCCCTGCGTGGAGGAGGAGCATGCGCGCTCGTTTTTGATCGAGCTGCTCGAAGGTGTGCTCGGCGTGCCGGGCGCCACGCGCGTGCTTGAGTTCGAGCGCAAGGTCAAGGGGCGCAAGATAGACGTGTTCTACGAGGACATGGGTATCCTCATCGAGATGAAGGGGCGCGGCACGAGCCTCGACGAGGCCGCCGTGCGCTCCAAGAAGGCTGACCCCGAAACGCCCTACCAGCAGGCAAAATGGTACGCCGACAACCTCCCCCACTCCATTCGGCCCCGCTGGATCGTCACCTGCAACTTCGATGGGTTCCGCATCTACGACCTCGAGCACCCCGACGACGCGTTCATCGGTCTCACGCTCGACGAGCTGCCCGAGAAAAGCTACCTGCTCTCCTTCTTCACCGACGAGTCGAACAGCCGCCTCGTCAAGGAAAAGGAGCTCTCCGTGAGGGCCGGAGAGGTTGTGGGCAGGCTCTACAAGGCGTTGTCCGAGCAGTAATCTTCGGCGCCGTGTTCGAGTCCGCCCTCAACCCCGAGACGCGCCGCGCGGGCGGCATGCACTACACCTCCATCGAGAACATCCACAAGGTCATCGACCCGCTCTTTCTCGATGACCTCAAGCGCGAGCTGGCCGAGTGCGAGGGCGAGAAGGTGGAGAAGACCCGCAACCTCAAGCTGCGCGCATTCCAGAAGAAGCTCGCGCGCATCAACATCCTCGACCCGGCATGCGGCTCGGGCAACTTCCTCACCGAAAGCTATCTGGCCCTGCGCAAACTTGAGAACCGCGTCATCGAGGACCTCCAGGACGACCAGATGGGCCTGGGCTTGGGCCTTTCCGAGAACGCCGGCTCCATCCAGGTATCCATCTCTCAGTTCTTCGGCATCGAGATCAGCGACTTCGCCGTGAGCGTGGCCAAGACAGCCCTGTGGATCGCCGAGGAGCAGATGATGGAGGCCACAGCCGTGATTCTCCTGCAAGAGCAGGCCTTCTTGCCCCTCAAGTCAAACAGCAACATCCACGAGGGCAACGCCCTTCGCATGGACTGGAACGACGTCCTGCCCGCCGAGAAATGCACCTACATCGTGGGCAACCCGCCGTTTGTGGGAGCTTCCATGTGCACGGCCTCTCAAAAGGAGGACATTGTGGGAATGTTTGCTGGCGTAAAACTCGCCAACTCACTCGACTACGTCAGCGGCTGGTACTACAAAACAGCCCAATACATGCAAGTCAACACCCAGGTCAAAGCCGCGCTCGTCTCAACCAACAGCATCACACAAGGCGAGCAGGTCTATCCGATTTGGAACACGCTCCACCGCATGTTTGGCGTTCATATCGACTTTGCCTGGAAAAGCTTTGTTTGGGACAGTGAGTCATTAGGCAAAGCGCATGTCCATTGCGTCATCGTCGGATTTTCCATTGGGAACGAGGACGGCAGACTTTTTGATGAAGACTCATCCAGTGGGACTGCCCTCTCCCAACCTTGCGGTCCGATAAACCCTTATCTCGTCTATGCTCCCTGGGTTATCCCGGAAAGCCGCAAACGACCCTTGTGCGATGTTCCAGCCTTCGCATACGGCAACAAGCCGACCGACAACGGACGATTCGTCCTCACCGACGAGGAACGAGACGAATTGCTTGCCCAGGAGCCCGCAGCCGCCAAATACATCCGTCCTTACATAGGCGCAAAGGAGTTCCTCAACGGCAAGCAACGTTGGTGTGTCTGGCTCCTTGGAGCGAATCCCGACGAGTTCTCCAGCATGCCCGGCATCAACCGGCGCGTTGAGGACGTGCGCACCTTCCGGGCAGCAAGTAGCGCAAAAGACACGCGCAAGCGCGCCGAGACGCCGTGGGAGTTTTTCCGCACGCCCGTCCATGATGTTGCCTATATGGCAGTCCCCCGGACCTCGTCAGAAAGAAGAGACTATCTCCCGATTGGCTTCTTTGGGCCGAATACCGTGCCTAGCGATGCCACGTCAGTCATCGCCGATGCCACCCTTTATCATTTCGGCATCCTCGAGTCGCAGTTCCATGCGGCCTGGATGCGTGTGGTAGCCGGCAGACTCAAGAGCGACTACCGTTACTCCGGCGACGTCGTCTATAACAACTTCCCCTGGCCCAACCCCACACCCGAGCAGCGCGATTGCATCGAGGCATGCGCCCAGGCCGTGCTCGACGCCCGCGACGCCCATCCCGGGTGCACCCTGGCCGACCTCTACGACCCCGACAAGATGCCGCACGACCTCCTGTGCGCCCACAAGTCCCTCGACGCTGCCGTGGAAGCCGCCTACGACGTGGACTTCGCCGGCAACGAAGAGAAAATCGTCACCCACCTGTTCGGGCTATATGCTCAGCTGACACAGGGATAACTGATAGAGTCAGGGGGTATTCGCGGCAAAAACAGTCACGAATACCCCCTGACTCACGCAATTCGACCCTTCAAGCTCCATACCGCCGGCACATGTCCAGACAAGAAGCAACCAGCGCGTCGAGACTCGGCCCCGTCTCATACGCATCCAAAGTCAGGTCCCTCGACCCCTGGATGGCCTTCCTTGCCGCTAAGACCGGTTTAAGGCCAAAACTTGGACTTAGCCTGGAGCTGCCGCTCCAGGACCAGACGGCTCGCGCACGGAATCCCATAGCAGGCAGATGCGAGGGACCTCGGTCTGGTCCAAGCGCAGTTTTTCGCCGCAACGCGGCGAAACTGTCTGAGCATTGGACCCGACCGAGGCCCCAGTGGGAAGCTTCTGTCAGCTATATTCCCTAGAGCGGCTCATCCCCCGAACGCAGGATGGCGAGGTATGGCTCATACGAGAACGTCCTGTAGCGCTTTCGTTCGCCCTCCCTTTGTTGTAGGATTCCCAGCTCTCCAAATAACGAAATAAGCGCCGCGACGGAAGACTTGCTAAGACCGAGCCTCTCCGTCACGAACGCAACGTCAATGATCGGGTTCGCCTCAATCAGCTCAAGAAGCCTGAGGGCGTTCAGAACCGCCCTGCCCGATTTCTCGCGAACAAGAGCCTCATTTGCGAGGTGCAGGTTCGCCAACTTGCCCATTGAGTCGCGGGCGTCGCGGGCACTTGCGAGCAGACAGTTGCAAAAGAACTTGACCCACCCCTCAAAATCACCCACCTCGCGCACGCGCATAAGGCGATCGTAGTACTCGGTTCTGTTGCGCTTAAGCTCATACGAGGGATACACAACCGGACGAGTGAGGGCACCGTCGTTCATGAGAGACAGCAAGATGAGCAGCCTGCCCATGCGCCCGTTGCCATCGAGAAAGGGGTGCGTCGTCTCAAACTGGTAGTGCACAAGCGCGGCCTTCACAACCGGGTCGATGTCCATACAGTCGTTAATGAAGACCTCAAGGTCCGACAACGCATCGCGCATGTCCTCGACATTGGGCGGCACAAATGACGCATCGTTGAGGCCGCATCCCGCCGGTCCAATCCAGTTTTGAGAAGACCTGAATTGGCCCGGCTGCTTTTCGGCACCTCGTCCCGCCGAAAGCAAGGTCTCATGCACCTGCCTCAGCATGCGCATGCACAAGGGCATATCCGCCATCAGCCCAACCGCCTGATCGACGGCCTTGGTGTAGTTCACAACATCAGCGAGGTCACGACTAGCGTTGACGTCATTGGTCGGGTCGAGAACATCATCGAAGGTACACTGGGTACCCTCGATCTGTGACGAGAGAAGCGCCTCCTTACGCACGTACATCGTGAGGTACATGTCCACATTGGGCACAAACCTCGCCATGCCCTCAACCTCGCCGAGCACAGCTCGGCAGTCAGAGACTGCGCGCAAGGTCGCATCATCAAGATTGAGAGGGAGGAAGCTCCTCATCTTGTTTGGGCAAAACGACGCATAGGCCATCTCACCCGACAGGTTGTTCCGCAGTGTACCCTGACGTCCCGGAACTATGTTCGACAGCATTTGCTCACCTTCTAAGTCCAATTTAAGGCCAAAACTTGGACTTAGAAGTTTATTCACTCACTCTAAGTCCAACTTCTCGGCCTTAGAAGGTTCACCTAAACTTCTAAGGCCGACTTAGGCCCAAAACATGGACTTAGAGTGTCGCGAGTCCGCTCTAAGTTCGACTTCCCGGTCTTAGAATGCGACCCTGATTCCCCAAGTCCAACTTAGCCCCAAAACTTGGACTTAGCGCTAAAGCAGCCCCGCGACCAGAACAGTTCGCGCACGAAATCCCATAGCCCCATAAACGCAAGGGGCTCCGGCATGGTTCATGCGCAGTTTTTCGCCGCAAAGCGGCGAAACTGTTTGAGCAATGAACCATGCCGGAGCCCCGGTGGGAAGCCTATGTCAGCTATATTCCCTTAGTTGTTGATGAGCTTGTCCTCGTCGCTCCAGCTGTAGAGCTTGCGGATCTCGGCGCCCACAATCTCGCTCTGGTGCTCGGCATGCAGCTTGCGCATGGCGTTGAAGTGCACCTGGCCGCCGGCGTCGGACATGTCGAGGAGGAACTCCTTGGCGAAGGTGCCGTCCTGGATGTCGGACAGGACCTTCTTCATGGCCTTCTTCGTGTCCTCGGTGATGATCTTGGGGCCGGTGACGTAGTCGCCGTACTCGGCGGTGTTGGAGATGGAGTAGCGCATGCCGGCGAAGCCCGACTGATAGATCAGGTCGACGATGAGCTTCATCTCGTGGATGCACTCGAAGTAGGCGTTGCGGGGGTCGTAGCCGGCCTCCACGAGCGTCTCGAAGCCGGCCTGCATGAGGGCGCACACGCCGCCGCAAAGCACGGCCTGCTCGCCGAACAGGTCGGTCTCGGTCTCGGTGCGGAACGTGGTCTCCAGCACGCCGGCGCGGGCGCCGCCGATGCCGGCGGCGTAGGCCAGGGCGATGTCGAGGGCGTCGCCGGTGGCATCCTGCTCAACGGCCACGAGGCAAGGCGTGCCCTTGCCGGCCTGGTACTCGGAGCGCACGGTGTGGCCCGGGGCCTTGGGGGCAACCATGGCGACGTTGACGCCCGCCGGGGGCTTGATGAGGCCGAAGTGGATGTTGAAGCCATGGGCGAACATCAGCGTGTTGCCGTCGACGAGGTTGGGCTCGATGCTCTCCTTGTAGAGCTTGGCCTGCTTCTCGTCGTTGATGAGGATCATGATGATGTCGGCGGCCTTGGCGGCCTCGGCGCTCGTCATGACCTTGAGGCCCTGGGCCTCGGCCTTGGCCCAGCTCTTGGAGCCCTCGTAGAGGCCGACGATGACGTTGACGCCGGAATCCTTCAGGTTCAGGGCATGGGCATGGCCCTGCGAGCCGTAGCCGATGATGGCGACGGTCTTGCCGGCCAGCTTCTGCAGATCGCAATCCTGCTGGTAGAAAATCCTGTTCTCAGCCATGACTCAAAACTCCTTCTCTTGCTAACTGATGTATCCCCAAGCCCTGACGGACTACAGATGGGTAACGCTGCTAATGGTAGAACCGCCGCGGTCCAGCGACACGACGCCGGTGCGACAAATCTCAAGAATCGTATAGTCCTTCATAAGGCTGATGAAGTTGTCGATGCGACGCGTGGAGCCGGCGAGCTGGATGACCATGGACTCGCGCGTGTAGTCCACGATCTTGGCCTCGTAGGCGGCAAGCGCGGTATGAATCTCCTCGCGGGTGGCCGCGTCGTTCTTCATCTTGATGAGCAGCAGCTCGCGGGAGACGGAGTCCTCGTCGAGCTGCTTGACGTCGGATACGTCCTGGAGCTTGTAGAGCTGGTTGACGAGCTGCTCCTTGCGCTCCTCGTCGCCCTCGAAGATGGTGGTGATGCGCGAGACCTCGGGGTTCTCGGTGCAGCTCACCGTGAGGCTCGAGATGTTGAACTGGCGGCGGCGGAACATGCTCGTGACGCGGTTGAGCACGCCGGGCTGGTTCGACACGAGGACTGCCAGAGTGTACTTCATGGCTACTCCCCTTCCTTGACGATGATGTCGTCGATGGCACCGCCGGGGGGCAGCATCGGCATGACGAACTCGTCTTTGTCGATGATGCAGTTGATGACATAGGGGCCCGCGTAGTCAAAGGCACGGGAAAGCGCGGCGTCGAGCTGCTCGGGGGTGGTCACCGTCTCGCCGTCGGCGCCGAAGGCGCGGGCGAGGGCCACGAAGTCGGTGGGGCGGTCGAGCGTGGTCTGGGAGTGGTGGCCGTCGAAGAAGAGCGTCTGCCACTGGCGCACCATGCCGAGCACGCCGTTGTTGAGCAGCAGGATCGCGACGGGCACATGGTTCCAGGCAAGCGTGGCCATCTCCTGGCAGCACATGCCGAACGACCCGTCGCCCGTGACGAGGGCCGTGTGCTGGCGCGTGCCCATGGCCGCACCCAGCGAGGCCCCCAGGCCGAAGCCCATGGTGCCCAGGCCACCGCTCGAGATGAAGGTGCGGGGCTTGGAGAGCGCGACCGTCTGGGCGGCCCACATCTGGTGCTGGCCCACGTCGGTCACGACGGGCGTGTCGGGGGTGAGGTGGCGGTTGAGCGCGAGGATGGCGTTGCGCGGCGTCATGCCCTCGCGGTGGTCGGTCGCCTCGCGGTCCTCGAAGACGCGCAGCTCGTCGACGCGGGCCTGCCAAGCGGGATGGCTGGCGGGGTCGACCTGCTTAAGCAGCTCGTCGAGGGTGAACTTGAGGTCACCGCGAAGGGCCACGGCGGCGTGGACCGTCTTGCACAGCTCGGCGCCGTCCACGTCGATGTGGACGATTTTGGCGTG